>JBIKHW010000052.1:0-13354 GCA_044361935.1 Limnohabitans sp.
CATATCCCGCAAGGCTTGCTGCAAGCAGGTGACAACCGCCGCCTGCTGGGCGAAGACCTGATGGCGGGCCAAGCCGCCTTGTCAGCGGGTGCGCGACTGACACCCGCCGCCTGCGGCCTGCTGGCCAGCCTGGGGCTACCCACAGTGAAGGTCTGGCGCAGGCCCAAGGTGGCCTACTTTTCAACCGGCGACGAGATTTTGAGCCTGGGCGAAGCGCCCCGCGAAGGCGCGGTGTACGACAGCAACCGCTACACCGTGGCGGGCCTGGTGCAGGCGCTGGGCTGCGAGTTGATCGACATGGGTGTGGTGCGCGACGAGCCTGCCGCGCTGGAACAGGCTTTCAGAGATGCCGCCGTGCAGGCCGACGCCATCATCACCAGTGGTGGTGTGAGCGTGGGCGAAGCCGACCACACCAAGGCCATGATGAAAAAACTGGGCGATGTGGCGTTTTGGCGCATCGCCATGCGCCCCGGCCGCCCCATGGCGGTGGGGCGCATCCAGCGTGGAGAACGCTCAGCGGTGCTTTTTGGCCTGCCGGGCAACCCGGTGGCCGTCATGGTCACCTTTGCCGCCTTTGTGCGCCCTGCCCTGCAGCAGCTCATGGGTTGGCAAGCGCCAGCTTTGCCCCTACTCAAAGCTAAAAGCACAGAGGTGCTGCGCAAAAAACCTGGCCGCACCGAATACCAGCGCGGCATCGTCAACACCAACGCGGCAGGCGAATTACAGGTCAGCATCACCGGCAACCAAGGCTCGGGCGTGCTCAGCTCCATGGTGCAGGCCAACGGCCTGATCGTGCTGGATCATGCCCAAGGCAGCGTGGCCGTGGGCGACGAGGTGGATGTGATGATGTTTGACGGGCACCTCTGAACCCTGGAACCATGCACGCATGAAAAAAGCGGCCTAGGCCGCTTTTTTCATGACTCAGGCACTGCACAGCGCGTGCAGCGCCAGGCGATCAGTGCACAGCCGACTCGGGCGGCGCCTCATGCGCCACCGCCTTGTTAGGCCCCGGCACGGCTTTGCGAGCCAGCAGCGAATACATGGTGGGCACCACAAATACCGCCAGCACAGTACCCAAACTCATGCCGCCCACGATCACCCAGCCGATTTGCGTGCGGCTTTCAGCACCCGCACCGGTGGCCAGTGCCAAGGGCACCGCGCCCAGCACCATGGCGCCGGTCGTCATCAGGATCGGTCGCAGGCGCTGGGCAGAAGCCTTGATCAAGGCCTCTTGCATCGCCATGCCCTGCTCACGCAGCTGGTTGGTGAACTCCACAATCAAAATGCCGTGCTTGGTGATCAGGCCCACCAGGGTGATGAGTCCAATTTGTGAATACACGTTGAGCGAACCGCCCGTGAACTTGAGAGCCAATAGCGCACCGATCATGGACAAGGGCACCGACAGCATGATCACAAACGGGTCCACAAAGCTCTCGAATTGCGCAGCCAGCACCAAAAAGATGAACAGCAGCGCCAGCACAAAGACGACCACCAAAGCGCCTTGTGAGTTCTTGAATTCTCGCGAAGTGCCATTCAACTCGGTCGTGTAGCCGGGCTTGAGCACCTTGGCGGCCGTGGCGTCCATGAAATTGATCGCCTCACCCAGCGAATAGTCGGGGGCCAGGTTGGCAGTGATGGACACCGAGCGGCGCTGACCAAAGTGGTTCAGCTCGCGCGGCGAGACACTCTCGCGTACCTTGACCAGACTCGACAAGGGAATCATGGTGTCGTTACGGCCCCGCACCTGGATCACATCGATGTCGTCGGGCGTATTGCGGGCCGAAGCCAAGGTTTGCACGATCACGTCGTACTGCTCGGCATCGCGCTTGTAGCGTGTAACCACTCGGCCACCCAACATGGTCTCGATGGTGCGGGCCACCACGTCGATACTCACACCCAACTCGGCGGCTTTCACGCGATCGACCTCGATGCGCAGCTCGGGTTTGTTCAAGCGCAGGTCCACATCGGGCTGCAAAATGCCGGGATTTTTAGCCACCTCATCCATCATTTGCCTGGCCACTGCGCTCAGGTTTTGGTAGCTGTCAGAAGTCTGGATCACGAAGTTCAACGGCCGCTCACGGAAACCCTGACCCAACGATGGCGGGGTGATCGGGAAAGCATTGACACCGGACAATGCGCCGAATTTCGGCCCCATTTCTCGGGCGATTTCAAGGGTGGTGCGTTTTCGCTCGTCCCAGTCCACGGCTCGGTAAATCACCGAGCCCTGGCCCACCGTGGGGTTGCCCATGTTGGCGAAAATTCGGTCGAATTCAGGATAGGTTTGGCCAATTTTTTCCAGCGCACGCGCATAGCGGTCGGTGAACTCTAAGGTCGAGCCATCGGGCGCGTTGATGGTCGCTAAAATTGTGCCCCGGTCCTCCAGCGGAGCGAGTTCCTGCTTCATGGTGGGATAGATGTAAGCAATGCCCGCCCCGCAGGCCAACATGACCAGCAGCACCACCCAGCGAGCACGCGTCAAAATCACTCTCAACAGGTTTTCGTAGCCGGTAGACAAGGCCGTAAGCCAGCGCTCCATGCTGCGGTCAAACCAGCTGGGGTTGGGGTTGTGGCGCAGCAGTTTGCTGCTGAGCATGGGGGCCAAGGTCAAGGCCACAAAACCAGACACGATCACCGCCCCGGCTAGCGCCAGCGCAAACTCGCCAAACAACTTGCCCGTGCGCCCAGGGGTAAAGGCCAAGGGTGCAAATACCGCCGCCAGCGTCATGGTCATGGCCACCACGGCAAAGCTGATCTCGCGCACACCTTTGATGGCCGCAGAAAACGGGTCCAAACCCTCTTCGATGTGCCGGTAAATGTTCTCCAGAACCACGATCGCATCGTCCACCACCAAGCCAATGGCCAGCACCAGCGCCAGCAAAGTCAAGGTGTTGATGGTGAAACCCGCCAAGGCCATCATGGCAAACGCGCCAATCAAGCTGACCGGGATGGTGATGATCGGAATGATCGACGCACGCACGGTGCGCAAAAAGACAAAGATCACCAAGGCCACCAGCACCACGGCTTCTATGATGGTGGTGAACACGCTATTGATGGAGCGGTCAATGAAAACCGAGTTGTCAT
This sequence comes from Limnohabitans sp., assembly GCA_044361935.1. GTDB lineage: Bacteria > Pseudomonadota > Gammaproteobacteria > Burkholderiales > Burkholderiaceae_C > Limnohabitans_A. The sequence goes on from JBIKHW010000052.1 coordinate 3,082, forward strand.
TGGCAATGTCGATGGTGATGTCCTCGGGCAAATCGGCCTTCAAGCGGGGGATCATCTCGCGCACTCCTGCGGACAAGTCCAGCGGGTTCGCGGTGGCCTGGCGGATCACCCCGGCCGAGATGGCCGACTGGCCGTTCAGGCGAACCAGGCTGCGGTCATTGGCCGCGCCTTCTCGGATTTGCGCCACATCGCGCAGTTTGACCGGAAAGCCATTGATGTTGCGGATCACGATCTCACCAAACTGACCGGGGCGGTTCAGGTCGGTTTGCGAGGACACGCTAAATTCGCGGTTGGTCGACTCGATGCGCCCGGCCGGCAGCTCCAGGTTGTTGCGGCGGATGGCGTCTTCCACGTCTTGCGGCGTGAGTTTGTAGGACGACAAGCGCGCATGGTCGAGCGAGACCAGCATGGCGTATTTGCGCTCGCCAAAAATGCGCACATCGGCCACACCCGTAACAGTTTGCAGGCGGGGCTTGACAACACGGTTGACCAAGTCGTTGATTTGCAAGGCGTTGAGCGTATCACTGGAAAAAGCCAGCCAGATCACCGGAAAGGCATCGGCTTCGACCTTGGCAATGACCGGCTCGTCGATTGCTTGCGGCAAGCGGTTGCGCACCCGCGAAGTGCGGTCGCGCACCTCGGCAGCGGCGGTGTCGGCATCCTTTTCAAGGCGAAAGCGCACCGTGATTTGCGACTGCTCGGCGCGACTGATGGAGGTGATGACATCAACAGCGTCAATGCCCGCGATCGAGTCTTCCAGCGGTTTGGTGACCTGTGACTCGATCACCTCGGCAGAAGCGCCCACATAGCGGGTGGTCACGGTGACGGTGGGCTCATCGATCTTGGGGTATTCGCGCAGCGACAGGCTCTTGAAGCTGACGGCACCAATCAACACGATCAACAAGGACATGACCACGGCCAACACGGGCCGTCGGATGGAGACTTCAGCGAGCTGCATCAGAGCCCCTCAGGCAAGGGTTGGGGCCTGAAACCGCCACAGGCGGCTTGCCTGCACCGGGGCCGCGGGCTTGTGCGGCAGGTGCAGGGGCAGAGCCTGCGCCTGCACCGGAACCACCGGGCGCACCAGAGCCGCCTGGACCTGCACCTTGTTGACGGCCAGGACCGCCTTGACCGCCTTGACCGCCTTGACCACCAGGTCCAGCCGCACCAGCAGGACGTCCACCACCAGTCTGGGACATATCAACCACGCGCACGGCAGTGCCGTCTTTTTGCAGGCGTTGGTGACCCGCCGTGACCACGGTGTCGCCTGCAGCCAAGCCTTCCAGGATTTCGACCTTGCCTGGCTGGCGCAAGCCCACTTTCACCGCCACCCGCTCAGAGACCAAAGCACCCGGCTTGTCGCCCGCCACGACCTTGACCACAAAGGTGCGCCCACCTTGCGGAATGATGGCCTCCTCCGGGATGATCAAGGCGTTGTCACGCGAACCAAACACCGCGTTCACACGGGCAAACATGCCCGGGCGCAGCTGCTGCTGGCGGTTGTCAATGCAGCCGCGCACCCCAACCGAGCGGCCATTGGCCTCGATCAGCGGGTCGACCGCCTGCACGATGGCAGTGAAGGGGCGACCCGGCAAGGCATCTACAGTCAGCTGGGCTTTTTGTCCGGCACGCACCCGTGCCTGAAAACGCTCGGGCAGACGGAAGTCGAGCAGCACGGCATCGATGTCTTCCACGTTGACCATGTCGGCGCCATCTTTAAGGTAATCACCCACGTTGATTTGCTTGAGGCCAGCTAAGCCATCAAATGGGGCCAGCACCTGAAGGCGCTGCAGCGTGGCCTGGGCCAGCGACAGCTTGGCGCGGGAGACCTCCAGCGCAGCAGAGCTCTCGTCTAGCGAGCGCTGGCTGATAAAGTTTTGCGCCACCAGATCCTGGTTGCGCTTGTGGTTCGCCTCGGCGATCGACAACTCGGCCCGCGCCTGCGCCACCTGGGCCTGCTGCAGTTGGTCTTCAAACTGCACCATCAACTGGCCCTTGCGAACACGCTGGCCGTCGCTGAAAAGAATCTGTTTAACTCGCCCACCTACTTCGGGGCGCAGCATTACGCCTTGGCGCGAGCGCAAACTGCCAACGGCCTGGGTCTCGTCCACCAAGGTCATGCTTTCCACCTTGGCGACTTCTACCGCAGGCGGCCGGCCTGCGCCACCTGCAGGCCCGGCCCCAGGTGACCCGCTTGCTGCACCGCCAGGTGCACCCGCAGGGGCTGCGGAAGGCCCGCCAGGGGCTGAAGAAGTTACTGAACTGGGAGCCGAACCAGCCGCCGGGGCCTTGTTTTGCCACCACCAGGCGGCACCAGAGGCCACGGAAATGCCCACCAGGGCAAGCACTGCATATTTCTTCTTGTAAGCCATTCAGATTTCTCTCAGGTTGCATTCGCCGATACTTCCGCAATGTAACAGCGAGCAAGCCAATTCCCCACACCCAGCAGGCCCATACAGACTCTCCTACCGCTGGCGCACGCCAAAGCCAGGGCCAAGATCCGCACGCGTAGAAAGGTGAATTCAGTGGCGCAAGGCTTTTTCTACGCCTTGATTGGCCAGCGCATCGGCCCGCTCGTTGCCCGGATCGCCGTTGTGGCCCTTCACCCATCGCCAGTCGATCTGGTGTCCCGAAGAGGACACCACACTGTCCAATTTTTGCCACAGATCGGCATTTTTGACAGGTTGTTTGGCCGCCGTGCGCCAGCCTCGAGCTTTCCAGCCATGGATCCATTCGGTGATGCCCTTGCGCACATACTCACTGTCCAGATAGAGGGTGACCTGGCAAGGGCGCTTGAGAGCCAACAGGCCTTCGATGACGGCCATCATCTCCATGCGGTTGTTGGTGGTGTTCGACTCGCCGCCAAACAGTTCCTGAACATGCTGGCCCGCTTGCAGGCGAACGCCCCAGCCGCCGGGACCGGGGTTGCCCTTGCAGGCGCCATCAGTGTAGATTTCAACGTGGGTCAAAAGCATCTTTCTCGGCCGAGGGGTCGCCCATATAAGTATCGGAGCGGGCCACAGGTGCGGCCGCTGAAGCGGGCGATCGTACCGTGCGCCATGAGCGCGCTGGCAGCCATCGCCCCCCGGGCACACGTTTGGTGGCCATCAACAGGTACACGCCTCCCAAAATCGGCCACCACCGCTCACCCGCGCGCTCCATCCAGCTCAGTCGCTGCATCCAGCGTTCGCTGCCCAAAGCCGGGCTCCACCCCCCAAAACGGCTGACCTGCACTTCAAAACCCAGCAGCCGCAACCAATCGCGCAAGCGCCTGTAGGCGATCAGGTGCTGGACCGAAGCCCCCCCAACCCGGCGCGTGCCGCCGCGTTTTGCGGGCCAACCCCACAAACTCATGGGATTGAGGCCCGTGATCAGCACCTGCCCTTCGGGTATCAGGACCCGTTCGACCTCGCGCAAACAGGCATGCGGATCGGCCGACCGCTCCAGCGTGTGCGGCAAGACCACCAAGTCAAGGCTGTCCGCCTGCCAAGGCCAGGCCCGGCTGTCTAGCCAGACGTCGGGACCGGTGGGCGCAAAGTGCTCAGGAAGGGGGGGCTTTGGCGGCTGCAAGTCTTGCGGTCCCAAGTTCATCAAGGCCTTTTGCGCTTGAGGCCATTCGAACTCAGCGCCCGCTTGCCAACGGTGGGGCATGCGGTTATTGCGCAGGGCCTGCAGCTCAGGCCAACCCAACTGGACGGCGTGGTAACCGAAAACATCGGCCAGCAGTGCGTCGGCCTGGGCTTGCTCCCAAGCCAGCAATCGGGAGGCCACCGGCTGACCCAAATGGGCCAGCCAGGCGGGCGTAGGGTGCTGGCTTTCTATAATCTGTAACTCCATGAATCTCATTGCCCTGCCCGCTTTCGCAGACAACTACATTTGGTTGTTGCACACCGACCGCCACGCCCTCGTGGTGGACCCCGGCGACAGTGCGCCCGTGCTGGCCTGGATGCACGCGCACCCCGATCTGCAGCTGGACACAATTTTAGTCACGCACCACCACGCCGATCACACCGGCGGTCTGGTCGAATTGGTGGCCCGCACTGGGGCCCGGGTGCTGGGCCCCGCCCTCGAACAAATGCCCGTACCCACGCAAGGCCTTCAACAAGGCGACTGCTTTGATTGGCATGGCCTGCCTGTGCAGGTGCACGAAGTGCCAGGCCACACCTTGGGGCACATCGCATTTTGGGCTCACCCTGCGGGACAAGACCCTTTGCTTTTTTGTGGCGATACGCTTTTTTCGGGTGGCTGCGGGCGTTTATTCGAAGGCACACCCGCCCAAATGCTGGACTCACTGGACCGCCTGGCCGCCTTGTCAGGAGCCACGCGGGTGTGCTGTGCCCACGAGTACACCTTGTCCAACCTGAAATTTGCCCTGGCCGTCGAGCCGAACAACCGGGCACTGCAAACGTACTGGGCCGAGTGCACCGAGCTGCGCCGCCAATCACGGCCCACCTTGCCCGTAGCGCTGGCCACCGAGCGCGCCATCAACCCCTTTTTGCGAAGCCGCCTGGCCACAGTGACCACCCCCGTGCGCCAGCGAGACCGCCTGGCCGTGGACGATGTGTCCACCTTTGCAGCCCTACGTCAATGGAAAAACGACTTCCGATGAACATGATCTTTCTTGCACCAGCCCGCTTACTTCGAACCAGCTGGGTCTTGTTGCTGGCCGCCGTGCTCACTGGCTGCGCCACATCGGTGCCCGCCCCTCAGACAGCACCGCAACCTTTGATGCAGAGGCTGCCTGATGGCTCACCAACACGCGCACCCAACACCAGCTTGAAAGCGCCTGAGCCCTTCACAGCCCCTGTGGCACCTGCAGCACCTGCTGTGACCGATATGAACGCTGAGCGTCAAGTGGGCCTCAAACCCCATGCCCTCATCGGCCTGCAGGAGCAAACCGACATCTGGGATCGCATCCGCCGTGGCTTTGCCATGCCCGACCTGGACAACGACTTGGTGCGCAACCGCGAGCAGTGGTATGCCAGTCGACCCGACTACATGTTGCGCATGACCGAGCGCTCACGGCCCTATCTTTTTCACATCGTTGAAGAACTCGAGCGCAGGAAAATGCCCATGGAGTTGGCCTTGTTACCCTTCATCGAGTCGGCCTTCAACCCGCAAGCCGTGTCGAGCGCCAAAGCCGCAGGCATGTGGCAATTCATGCCGGCCACGGGCAAGTATTTCGACCTGAAACAAAACCTCTTCAGGGACGAGCGTCGCGATGTGCTGGAGTCCACCCGTGCGGCACTCGACTACTTGCAAAAGCTCTACACCATGTTTGGCGACTGGCATCTGGCCCTGGCCGCCTACAACTGGGGCGAAGGCAGTGTGGGCCGGGCGCTGGCGCGTAACAAGGCGCAAGGCTTGCCCCTGACCTACAGCGACCTGCGCATGCCCAATGAGACGCGCTTTTATGTGCCCAAACTGCAGGCGGTCAAAAACATCGTGGCCCAACCCGAAGCCTTCAAAACCGCGTTGCCGCTCATCCAGAACCACCCCTACTTCAAGAGTGTGGCCATTGAACGCGACATCGACGTGTCCATGGCCGCCAAACTGGCCAATGTGAGCCTAGAAGACTTCAAAGCCCTCAATCCAGCCATGAACCGCCCCGTGATTTTGGCGGCTGGGACGCCACACATCCTGCTGCCCTGGGACAACGCCACGGTGTTTGAAACCAACCTGCAAGCCCGCACCGAACGACGCCTCTCAAGCTGGACGGCCTGGCAAGCACCTCGCACCATGCGCGCTGAAGAAGTGGCTCAACAATTGGGCATTTCTGCCGATCAATTACGCAGCGTCAACGGCATTCCGGCCCGCATGCTGGTCAAGGCCGGCTCCACGCTGCTGGTTCCACGCCAAGGCAAACTGGACAACGACGTGACCGAACACCTCGCTGACAATGGCCACCTGCTGCTGGCCCCCGAGGTGGTGTTGCGCAAGATCAGGATCACGGCCCACGCGGGCGATACCCTGGCGCGCTTGGCATCGCGCCACGGCGTGAGCGCCGCCAACCTGGCCGACTGGAACCGCCTTCAACCCAATGCCAAGTTGTCCAACGGGCAGAACCTGAGCATTTATGTACCAGCCAAGGCCTCTCGCAGAGCTGCCAAATCGGCACCACGCCGCGCCACAGCGCAGCGCGGCAAAGCCCCCGAAAAAGCTGTTGCACGTGCAGCCAAGGCCACACCCAAACGCTGAGTCTTCGCCTCAGCGTCAGACTCCAAACCCCGACCGAACCGCTTCAGGACAACCAGCGATTGGCAGACTTCTGGGCAAAAGTGTTGGTGAATGTGCGCTCGGGCACGATTTGTTTGGGCCCGAATGCACCTATCAGCTTGGCATTGACACGCCAAGCGTGGGCCACGTCCTGCAGGCGCACCAAGCCATTGACCGCGTAGGACTCGCGCAACTTCTCAAAAGCGCCCAGGTACATCGCCCGATCCCCCATCCAGTGGCTGGCGGGCACCGTCCGCAAAATATCGGTCAAGCCTGCCGTCTGCAACCACTTGAGGGCCTGCACCACGCCGTCGCTCAGGGCCTGCACACGATCGGGGTGCAGCTGTAAGAAATCAGCATGCGCAAAAAGGCTCGCTCCCGGCACCGAGCCCCCCATCAACTGGCGCGTGCCCTGCAAGGTCCGGGCATTGCCCAACAGTCGGATGTCGTTTTTTTGCTCCAACCAATGCATGACTGGGTCTGGATTGCACAAGGCATCGATGCTGCCGCTGCGCAGCGCGTCCATCACCCCATGAGAGGAACCTACTGGGACAAACACCACATCGTCCCCCGTCAAGCCTTGGCGAAACAACCATTGGCAAGCGGTCCAGTGGGTGGTCGAGTCCAACGCCGAAATGCCCAGACGCGCCCCCCGGATGTCAGCCCCTGAGCTCCAGGCCATGCCTGCGCGCGTACTGCCGCCCAAACTCACCTGCGGCGTGCGACTCATTTGTACAAAACTTTGGTAGTTGAGCCCCTTAAGATGCAGCCCAAACAGGTGCTCGTAAGCCCCAGCCACCACATCGGCCTGGCCCGCCAAGGCCATGCGCAAAGCTTTAGCCCCCGACTCCTGCGGCAACCACTCCAGCTGCACGCCCGCTTGCCGAAAAAACCCCAACCGATCGGCCAGGGTCAGGGGCAGGTGGTAAAGGCTTTGGCTAGCTGCAAGTGCCAGGCGCACGCGCGGCAAAACCCGACCCGCTTCTGAAGCACGGACAGTGGGCGCTTGCGTAGTGGCCAAAGTACCTACGGCGGCCAGCAACAGCGATCGGCGAGAGGCATGGGCTGAATTCACCCGCATCACTCCTAGGGAAAAATGATCAGGCTTGCAGCTTAATCAGACGCAGTGCATCGCGCATCGGGATTGATCCCAAGCGGGTTTTCACGTATTGGATTACAGGTAATTGACAAGACCCCATGCAAGAACTACAAGCTGCAACAAAGCCGCTGAGCGCTCTCCCGAGGGGGGCTATTCAGAAGCTCAGCGACGATCAACCAATGCGTGGGCGATAGTGCCCAAGTCCACGTATTCCAGCTCGCTGCCTGCGGGCACGCCACGGGCCAGGCGAGTCACGCGCAGGCCCTGCTGGCGAATCATCTCCGAGATCACATGGGCGGTGGCCTCGCCCTCGGCAGTGAAGTTGGTGGCCAAAATCACCTCGGTCAGCACGCCATCGCCCACACGTTGCTTGAGCTTGGCTAGGCCAATGTCGTGCGGGCCGATACCGTCGAGCGGACTGAGCTTGCCCATCAGCACAAAGTACAGGCCCCGGTAAGTGCCTGTGCGCTCAATGGCCGACTGATCGGCCGGAGTTTCAATCACGCACAGCTGGGTGCGGTCACGGGTGTCATCCAGGCAGGTGTCGCACAGTTCAGCCTCGGTGAAGGTGTGGCAACACGCGCAGTGACGGATTTTCAGGACCGCATTGTCCAAAGCAGTTGCCAGTTGCCGGGCCGTGGCCCGGTCGTTTTGCAGCAACTGAAAAGCCATGCGCTGGGCCGACTTGATGCCTACCCCCGGCAACCCCTTGAGGGCTTGAACCAGTGTGGCAAGGGCGTGGGTGTCGGCCATCTTCAAACGCTCAGAAAGGCAGCTTCATTCCCGGTGGCAAACCGGCGGTGAGTTTGCCCATTTTTTGCTGCGAGACCTCTTCGGCCATTCGCACGGCGTCGTTGAAGGCGGCAGCGACCAGGTCCTCCAGCATGTCCTTGTCATCGGCCAGCAAGCTGGGGTCGATGGTCACGCGGCGCACGCTGTGCTTGCAGGTCATCAGCACCTTGACCATGCCGGAGCCGGACTGGCCCTCGACCTCGACAAACGCCAGTTCGTCCTGGGCTTTTTTCAGGTTGTCCTGCATGGCCTGGGCCTGCTTCATGAGGCCAGCGAGTTGTCCTTTGTTGAACATGGTGTTTCCTTAAAAATGAAATGAAAAGTGAGGGGGAAAATCAAATCAACTGAATGCTGCCGGGCACGATTTTGGCCCCGAAGTCGCGCACCATGGCCTGCACCAGCGGGTCGTTTTGAATGAGCTCTTGTGCGGCCACCATCTTTTCGGCGGCCTTCACGGCCAGACGCCGTGCGGGGCTGTCGGTCACGGGACCGATTTCGATGCCGAGTCTGACATCGCCATGGCCTGCAGCCTGCAAAGCCGTTTGCAAACGCTCGCGGCTGGCCGGGTGGTTGAGCGTCTCGCGCTCCACGCGCAGTTGCCAGTGGTCCGCGTCGCGGGCCAACAACTGCGACTGCAGGGCTAACTCGCGCACCAAGGCGGTGATGGCCTCTTGCGCCATCAGGCCTTGCACCACCTCCAGCCAGACATCGCCCTCGGGTGTGACCTGCACAGCCGGTGGTGCGGACAAAGTGGGTACATCGGCGCGCCCAGTAGGGGCCTCACGCACCGGCAAAGACCTTAAAGCGGGAGTCGCTTGACGATGCTCGGGCGCAGCGGCGTGTTCCACAGGCGTTTGGATGGCCTGGGCATCGGCGTAGTCGGTGGTGTCGGGCCAGTCCTCCCAAGGGGGCGGCTCGGACAAAGTCGGTTCGGCTTGCGCAGGTTTGCTAACAGGCTCTGGGGGTGCCGCTGATGCCTGCGACTTGGCCATCTGTGGCGCCAGAGGTGCAACACTGGGTGCTGCCACCTCACTGGGCGGGGCGGCTTGCGGGGCTGGCTTGGGCTGCGGGTCGACAGCGACGACTGGTGTGGCAGGTGCAACAGGGTCGACCAATGGCGGCCTAGGCGCAACAGCGGCCATCGATGAGGCGGGAACTGCAGGCACTACAGGCGCTGTGGGATGGAATGACCCTGCAGGTGCTGCAGCTCGGGTGGGCTCAGTGGAGACCCTAGGGCTGATCAGCGGGCTTTTTTTTTCCGCCGATCCCGCCTGAGGTTTGAAGGCCAGCAAGCGTAGCAGCACCATGGTCAGCGCTGCATATTCGTCCGGGGCCAGGCCCAGCTCGGTGCGGCCGTGCAGGCACAGGCTGTAGAGCAATTGGGTTTCTTCGGCGGGCATGGCAGCAGCCAACTCGGCCAAACCCTGGGTGTCGGGGTCCTCGCCGTCATGCGCCATGCTAGGCACCATTTGCATCACCGCCATGCGCTGCAGCAGCATGGCCATGTCTTCGAGCGTGGCGGCGGCCGACACACCTTGCAGGCGCAAGGCATTGACCTGGTTCACCACGGTGGCCCCATCGCCATCGGCCAAGGCTCGGATGAGTTGCAACACATGGCTGCGGTCCACGCTGCCCAGCATCTGGCGCACGCCTGCTTCTTGCAGCTGGCCGTTGCCAAAGGCAATGGCCTGGTCGGTCAGGCTCAGCGCGTCACGCATCGAGCCGCGTGCGGCCCGGGCCAGCAGGCGCAATGCCAGCGGCTCGGCGCTCAGCTGCTCGGCCGCCAAGACCTGGGTCAGGTGTTCAAACACCGTCTCGGGCGCCATGGGGCGCAGGTTGAACTGCAGACAGCGCGAGAGCACCGTCACCGGCACCTTTTGCGGGTCGGTGGTAGCCAGCACAAACTTCAAATATTCAGGGGGCTCTTCCAGGGTCTTCAACATCGCGTTGAACGCGGTGTTTGTGAGCATGTGCACTTCGTCGATCATGAAGACCTTGAAGCGCCCCTGTACAGGTTTGTAGACCGCCTGCTCAAGCAGACTTTGCACCTCGTCCACACCCCGGTTAGAGGCCGCGTCGAGTTCGGTGTAGTCAACAAAACGACCGGCATCGATGTCGCGGCAAGCCTGGCACACGCCACAAGGCTCGGCGGTGATGCCGCCTTGC
>JBIKHW010000053.1:0-13344 GCA_044361935.1 Limnohabitans sp.
GTGAATTGAATTATTTTGCGCTAGCACTTGAAAAAAATGACAAGTCAAATTCGGGTTTTTACTTAGGGGTAATGTTTGAGGGAAGCCCATAATGTGAACTGAGCGGTAATTTTTTACGCTTGAAAGTTCAACCACGATTGGAGACTACTTTGTCAGACAACCAAACCCCACGCCGTCGCAATCTTCTCAAGGGCGCTGCTGTTGCCGCTGGTGCCATTTCCGCGCCCATGATCGCCAAGGCCCAAACCGGCCCGATCTCCATGCGCTGGCAGAGCACTTGGCCCGCCAAGGACATCTTCCATGAGTACGCCTTGGACTACGCCAAGAAGGTCAACGACATGACCGGTGGCGATCTGAAGATCGAAGTGTTGCCCGCTGGCGCCGTGGTGCCTGCGTTTGGTTTGCTCGAAGCCGTGTCCAAGGGCACTTTGGACGGCGGCCACGGCGTGTTGGGTTACCACTACGGCAAGCAAAACGCTTTGGCCTTGTGGAATTCTGGCCCTGCTTTCGGCATGGATGCCAACATGATTTTGTCTTGGCACAAGTACGGCGGCGGCGCCGAGTTGTTGGCCAAGTTGTACGCATCTATTGGCGGCAACGTGCAATCTTTCTTGTACGGCCCCATGTCCACCCAGCCACTGGGTTGGTTCAAGAAGCCGATCACCAAGTCGTCTGACTTCAAAGGTCTGAAGTTCCGCACCAACGGCTTGGCCATTGACTTGTTCACCGCCATGGGCGCTGCAGTGAACGCCTTGCCAGGCGGCGAGATCGTTCCAGCCATGGACCGCGGCCTGCTGGATGGTGCCGAGTTCAACAACGCCACCTCTGACCGTATCCTGGGTTTCCCCGATGTCTCCAAGGTTTGCATGCTGCAAAGCTACCACCAGAGCGCCGAGACATTCGAGATCATGTTCAACAAAACTAAGTACGACGCGCTGCCAGCCAAGATGAAGTCGGTGATCGCCATTGCCACAGAAGCTTCTTCGGCCGACATGTCTTGGAAGGCCATTGACCGTTACTCCAAGGACTACATCGAGTTGCAGACCAAGGACAAGGTCAAGTTTTACAAAACACCCGACGCGATTTTGCAAGACCAACTCAAAATCTGGACTGAAATCGTCGAGAAGAAGTCTGCAGAAAATCCATTGTTCAAGGAAATCGTGGCTTCCCAGCGTGCGTTCGCTCAACGCGCTGTCAAGTGGGACCAGGACACCAACATCAGCCGTCGCATGGCTGTGAACCATTTCTTTGGAGCCAAAGCGGCACCAGCGAAAAAAGGTTGATTTTTCTTTGACAGTTTTGTCAGCCATCCAGGTCTCCTGGATGGCTGACTCATTTATGTGGTTCCCTTATGCAAAGCCTGTTGCTCTTTATTGACAAAGTCAGCACCTGGATTGGCCAGTTTTTTTCCTGGCTGATCGTGGCGCTGACCCTCATGATTTCCTGGGAGGTGTTCTCCCGTTATGTGCTGGACAGCCCCCACGCTTGGGCCTTCGATGTCATGAGCATGATGTATGGCTCCCTCTTCATGATGGCAGGGGCTTACACCTTGTCCAAGAACGGCCATGTGCGCGGCGATGTGCTGTATGGCTTTTTTCCGCCCCGCCTGCAGGCTTGGTTGGACCTGATTCTTTACCTGGTGTTTTTCATTCCGGGTGTGGTGGCTTTGGCGTACGCAGGCTATGGCTTTGCTGCAGAGTCGTGGGCCATCAACGAACACTCCAACATCACGGCCGACGGGCCGCCCATCTATCCCTTTAAAACGATTTTGCCCATTGCGGGTGCTTTCCTCTTGGCCCAGGGTTTGGTTGAAATTGTGCGGTGCATCGTGTGCATCAAGCAAGGCGAGTGGCCTAAGCGTGGTGACGATGTGGACGAGGTCGACGTCGAGAAGCTGAAAGAAATGGTCAACGTGAAAGACGAAGACATTGCCAAGTTGGGCGAACTGGCCACAGTTAAGGGAACACAAAAATGAAAAAAGAAGTCTGGTTTGGCCTGACGATCATGGCCTTGGTCGTGTTGTCGGCCTTTGTTTTGCTGCCTGCGCCCTCTGAGATGACCAACGGTCATTTGGGTTTGTTGATGTTGGCCTTGGTTGTGGTGGCGATCATGTTGGGTTTCCCCACCGCCTTCACCCTGATGGGCATGGGCATGATCTTCGCCTGGATCGCTTACCGAAGCACGAACCCCGATTTGGCGGTTCAGCAAACGCTGGATTTGATGGTTCAGCGGGCGTTTTCGGTCATGTCCAACGACGTGCTGATCTCTATCCCCTTGTTCGTGTTCATGGGCTACTTGATTGAACGCGCCAACCTGATCGAAAAACTCTTCAAGAGCATGCACTTGGCCATGGCCCGTGTGCCCGGCTCCTTGGCCGTGGCCACCATCGTGACATGCGCTATTTTTGCCACAGCCACCGGCATCGTGGGTGCGGTGGTGACGCTCATGGGCTTGCTGGCGCTGCCCGCCATGTTGCGGGCGGGTTACAGCGTTCAACTGTCGGCCGGTGCCATCACCGCAGGCGGTTGCTTGGGCATTTTGATTCCGCCGTCGGTCATGTTGATCGTTTACGGTGCCACTGCGGGCGTGTCGGTCGTGAAGCTTTACGCCGGTGCGTTTTTTCCCGGCATCATGCTGGCCACTTTGTATGTCCTGTACGTGGTCATCATTGCCAAAATCAAGCCCAGCATGGCTCCGCCCATGTCGGCAGAAGACCGAATCGTGCCATTGCCCTCCTTCGCTCAGGTGGTCTCCAAAGACATCAGCAACAACGTGTTGCCCGGCTTGATCGGTGCGATCAAAGGCAAGCGCAATGCAGCAGTGCCCATGCGTGACTTGCTCAACCACTTGGTTATTGCTTTGCTGCCGTTATTGGCCGTCGCAGCGATCATGGGGACCATTTACTTTAAAGTCACTGCGCCACTGCCCGTTGAGACCGTCGAGGGCGTGGTGGCCATGGGCGGTGAATTGTCCGATTCGGCAGACTCCGCAGAAGAGGAAAACGTCAGTGGTTTGTCGGAACCCGAAGCTGATGGCTTGCAAACCCCTCCTGCTGCGAACGAAGAAGCCAATGCGGATGCTGCCCCAGTCTCAGAGCCCGCCAAAGAGCCCGCGTCGGTAGCGGTCAGTGCTGCGGCTGAAGCCCCAGCGGACCAGGCCGAGCGCCAAGAAGCGCCCCTGTCTTTCTGGATCGGTTTGGCAAGTTGCGCGGTGGCCTTGGCCCTGTTCTATGCCTACTTCAGCTTTGCACGACTTGAGATTTTCAAGATGCTGCTGGGTTCGTTCTTCCCGCTGGCCATCATGATTTTGGCTGTGCTGGGCACCATTGTGTTTGGTTTGGCCACACCCACCGAGGCGGCTGCCATGGGTTCCTTGGGCGGCTTGCTGCTGGCTGCGGCTTACCGCAGGCTCAACTACGTGGTCCTGCGCGAGTCGGTGTACCTCACGGCCAAAACCAGCGCCATGGTGTGCTGGTTGTTTGTTGGCTCCAGCATTTTCTCGGCGGCTTTCGCGTTGCTCGGCGGGCAAGAGATCATCAACACTTGGGTGCTGGGCATGGACCTGACGCCTGTGCAGTTCATGATCCTGGCGCAAGTGGTCATCTTCTTGCTGGGCTGGCCTTTGGAGTGGACCGAGATCATTGTGATTTTCATGCCCATCTTCATCCCCTTGCTGCCTCACTTTGGCATCGATCCCCTGTTCTTCGGCTTGTTGGTCGCGTTGAACCTGCAGACCGCATTCCTGAGCCCACCTGTGGCCATGGCTGCTTTCTACCTGAAAGGTGTGAGCCCACCGCACGTCACGCTCAACCAGATCTTTGCGGGCATGTTGCCTTTCATGGCGATCCAGGTCTTTGCGATCGTGCTGCTCTACATGTTCCCAGCCATCGGCATGTGGTTGCCTGAAGTGCTTTACAAGTAAAAGCGAACGACGTTCACGCACACGAAAATTGGAGGATTTTTCGTGTGTGTGGACGCTGTGGGGTACGAACCACTTTTTAGCTTGTCACCTACTTGACGCTAATCAATCTTGAGTAAGGGTTTTCACATGGAAAGCCTGTGTTCCAACCAGTAAGATTCCCTATGCATTAACTTGCCTAGGTTGGATGTGCCTGAAAGCCATCGCCTAGTCCCTTTTTCAGGAGTCTTTGATGTCTTCCAAAACTTCCTCTTTGTCTCGTCGCACCCTGTTTTCCGGGGCTGCCACCGTGGGCGCCGTGGCAGCGGCCACAGCCGTTTTGCCCGGTGTCGTCAAGCAAGCTGCGCCCGTGGCCACAGCTTTGCCCAAGCCCACACGCGGCGGCGGTTACACCCTGAGCGAACACGTTCAGCAGTACTACAAGACCACCCGCGTCTGATTTTTCGTCTCTCTTTCCTGTTCATTCCCAACTGGAGCCCTCCATGTTGCTGACCAAAAAACAATCTGGCACCTCAGGTGCTGTTTCGTCTCCGTTCATCCACAGCCTGCGCCGTGGTTTGTCGCAGGCTTTGCCCACCATGGACCGACGCAGTTTTCTGCGCCGCTCAGGTTTGGGTGTGGGTGTCGGTTTGGCTGCTTCGCAGCTCACGCTGGTACAAAAGGCCCATGCCGGCAAGGGCACATCCATCGTGGGTGCTGGCAAGGTCGAAGTCAAACGTACCATTTGCACCCACTGCTCCGTCGGCTGCGCCGTTGATGCGGTGGTCGAAAACGGGGTTTGGGTTCGTCAAGAGCCCGTGTTTGATTCCCCCATCAACTTGGGTGCCCATTGCGCCAAAGGTGCCGCTTTGCGCGAGCACGGCCATGGTGAGTACCGCCTGCGCTACCCCATGAAACTGGTCAAGGGCAAATACGAGCGGATCAGCTGGGACACAGCCCTGACCGAGATCAGCGCCAAAATGCTTGAGTTGCGCAAGGCCAGTGGCCCGGACAGCATTTATGTGGTCGGTTCGTCCAAGAGCAACAACGAACAAGCTTATTTGTTGCGCAAGTTCATGAGTTTCTGGGGCAGCAACAACTGCGACCACCAAGCGCGTATTTGCCACTCAACCACGGTGGCCGGTGTGGCCAACACCTGGGGTTATGGGGCGATGACCAACTCGTACAACGACATGCAAAACAGCAAGGTCGCTTTGTACATTGGCTCCAATGCGGCCGAAGCCCACCCCGTGTCGATGCTGCACATGCTGCACGCCAAGGAAAACGGATGCAAGATGATTGTGGTTGACCCCCGTTTCACGCGCACCGCGGCCAAGGCCGATGAGTATGTGCGGATCCGCTCGGGCACCGACATTCCTTTCCTGTTCGGTCTGGTCTATCACATCTTCAAGAACGGTTGGGAAGACAAAAAGTACATCAACGACCGTGTGTACGGCATGGAAGCCGTCAAGGCCGATGTGATGGCCAAGTGGACACCCGACAAGGTGGAAGAGGCCTGCGGCGTCAAAGAAGAGCAGATGTTCAAGATCGCCAAGATGCTGCACGACAACAACCCCGGCACCATCGTTTGGTGCATGGGTCAGACGCAGCACACGATTGGCAACGCCATGGTGCGTGCGTCCTGCATCTTGCAGCTGGCGCTGGGTAATGTGGGCAAGACCGGTGGCGGCACCAACATTTTCCGTGGCCACGACAACGTGCAAGGCGCGACCGACGTGGGCCCCAACCCCGATTCCTTGCCCGGTTACTACGGCTTGGCCGAAGGCTCTTGGAAACACTTTGCCAACGCTTGGGGTGTGGACTTCGAGTGGATCAAAAAGCAGTTCGCATCGCCTGCCATGATGGGCAAAAACGGCATCACCGTGTCCCGCTGGATCGACGGTGTGCTGGAGAACAACGAGCTGATCGACCAGGACAGCAACCTGCGGGGTGTGTTTTATTGGGGCCATGCCCCCAACTCGCAAACCCGTGGCTTGGACATGAAGCGGGCCATGGATAAGCTCGATCTGTTGGTGGTGGTGGACCCCTATCCTTCGGCCACAGCCTCGATGGCAGCCATGCCCGGCAAGGCCGAAGACCTGAACCCCAACCGTGCTGTGTATTTGCTGCCTGCTTGCACGCAGTTTGAAACCTCGGGTTCCTGCACAGCGTCCAACCGCTCCATTCAGTGGCGTGAGAAGGTCATTGAGCCTTTGTGGGAGAGCCGTTCTGACCACATGATCATGTACCAATTGGCGCAAAAACTGGGCTTTGGTGCCGAGTTGGTCAAGAACTACAAAATGCAAAAAGTCGGGGGCATGGACGAGCCCATGCCCGAGGACATCTTGCGCGAAATCAACAAGAGCGTTTGGACCATTGGCTACACCGGCCAAAGCCCAGAGCGCTTGAAGGCCCACATGAAGAACATGAATGTGTTCGATGTGAAGACCCTCAAGGCCAAAGGCGGTAAAGACAAGGAAACCGGTTACGACTTCACGGGCGACTATTTCGGCCTGCCATGGCCTTGCTATGGCACCCCTGAACTCAAGCACCCTGGTTCACCCAACTTGTATGACACCTCCAAGCACGTCATGGACGGCGGCGGCAACTTCCGCGCCAACTTCGGTGTGGAGCGCGAAGGCAAGAGCCTGCTGGCCGAAGACGGTTCGCATTCTCTCGGTGCTGACATCACCACCGGTTACCCCGAACTCGACCACATCCTGCTCAAGAAACTGGGCTGGTGGGATGAGCTGACCGAGGCTGAAAAGGCCAAGGCCGAAGGCAAGAACTGGAAGACCGATTCATCGGGCGGCATGATCCGCGTGTTCATGAAAGGCCACGGTTGCCATCCTTTCGGCAATGCGAAAGCGCGTGCGGTGGTCTGGAACTTCCCAGACCCCATCCCGCAGCACCGCGAGCCTCTGTACGGTACCCGTCCGGACATGATGGCGAAGTACCCCACGCACGACGACCGCAAAGCCTTCTGGCGTTTGCCCACCTTGTACAAAACGGTCCAAGACAAAAACATCGCCGACAAGTTGCATGAGAAGTTCCCCCTCATCATGACTTCTGGTCGATTGGTCGAGTACGAGGGTGGTGGTGAAGAAACCCGTTCCAACCCATGGTTGGCTGAATTGCAGCAAGAGATGTTTGTGGAGATCAACCCCAAGTCTGCTGCCGAGCGCGGCATCCGCAATGGCGAGCGTGCATGGGTGACCTCACCCACAGGCGCTCGCATCAATGTGCAGGCCATGGTGACCGAGCGTGTCGCGCCCGATACCGTGTTTCTGCCTTTCCACTTCTCTGGTCGTTGGCAAGGTGTCGACATGCTGCCGCATTACCCGAAGGGTGCAGCGCCCATCGTGCGCGGTGAGGCGGTCAACACGGCCACCACCTATGGTTATGACAGCGTCACCATGATGCAAGAGACCAAGACCACCATCTGCAACATCGAAAAAGCCTAAGCGCTCCAGGAGAATACGATGGCACGAATGAAATTTATTTGCGACGCAGAGCGTTGCATCGAGTGCAACGGTTGCGTGACCGCTTGCAAAAACGAACACGAAGTCCCGTGGGGTGTGAACCGCCGCCGCGTGGTCACTTTGAACGACGGCGTACCGGGCGAAAAATCCATTTCGGTCGCTTGCATGCATTGCTCTGATGCCCCTTGCATGGCTGTTTGCCCTGTCAACTGCTTCTACAAAACCGACGAAGGTGTTGTGTTGCATGACAAGGACATTTGCATTGGCTGCGGCTACTGCTCTTATGCTTGCCCGTTTGGTGCGCCACAGTTCCCATCGAGTGGCGCCTTTGGTCTGCGCGGCAAGATGGACAAATGCACCTTCTGTGCCGGTGGCCCCGAAGAGCATGGCAGCCAGGCCGAGTTTGACAAATACGGTCGCAACCGCCTGGCAGAAGGCAAATTGCCTGCCTGTGCCGAGATGTGCTCGACCAAGGCTCTGCTGGCGGGTGACGGCGACGTGGTCGCCGACATTCTGCGTGGCCGTGTGGTCCAGCGTGGTAAAGGTGCCGAAGTTTGGGGCTGGGGCACGGCTTACGGCAACCAAGCCAAAGGAGCCTGAGCATGAAAGCAGCCATCATTTTGAGCAGCTTGTTTTTGCTGGCGGCTTGCGGCGAAACGCGCCAAGACAAAGCCGGGGTTGGTTCTGACAAGCCAGCCGTCGCGGGTACTGGGGTTGTGGTGTACACCGATCCAGGCTGGAAAGCCGGTGACCAGGCTGGTTGGGCCAACCACCTCAAAGCCCGAGCACAATACGGTCAAAACGACCACGCCCGCGCTCCCAAGTGAGCAACAAGGAGAAGTTCATGCGTCGCTTCTTACTGACGATCGGGCTGGCTGTGGCTGCGTGGGGCGTTGCTGCCCAGACGCAGGCGCCTGCCGCTGCGCCCGCACCGGCTGAAACCAGCTTGGGCGTGAAGAGCGCCAACATCTTTCAGATCGCGCCGGGTGCCGACGCCGATCCGAAATACAAAGACCAGACCAATGCCGAGCGTGGCCAGGTCCAGCCGGGTAACAACGCGCCCATGTGGCGTTCTGTGGGCCAGGGTGTGACCGGTTTCACCAGTCTGCCCAAAAGCCAGGCGCCTGAAGCTGGCAACCTGATTCAGCCCTTTGTGCAGTACCCTGGCTCGCGCTTGGCTTCGGCTGGCGAGTCTTGGCGTCAGGTGCGTAACAACATCATCATCCCTTATGGGGCTGCCTTGTTGTTGATCGCTGTCGGTGCGATGGCTTTGTTTTATTTCAGCAAAGGCACGATCGAGTTGCATGGCCAGGAAACGGGCCGCAAGATAGAGCGCTTTACCCCATTTGAGCGTTCCGCTCATTGGGCCAATGCGATCGCTTTTTGCGCCTTGGCCATCTCTGGCATCGTGATTGCTTACGGCAAATATTTCTTGTTGCCGATTTTGGGTGACAACCTTTTCGGCTGGCTCTCCTTTGCCTTGAAGAACATCCACAACTTTGCTGGACCCTTGTTCGCGGTGTCACTGGTGATTGTGTTCATCACCTTCGTCAAAGACAACCTGCCCAGCAAGGACGACATGGTCTGGATCCTCAAAGGCGGCGGCTTGTTCTCCGGTACCGAAGTGCCTTCGCACCGGTTCAATGCCGGTGAAAAAGTGCTGTTCTGGGCCGGTGTTTTGTTCCTCGGTGCCATCGTGGTCGCCTCTGGCTTGGTGCTGAACATGCTCATCCCCGGCCTGATCTATGAGCGAGCCACCATGCAGATCGCCAACATGATCCATGGTGTGGCTAGTTTGTTCATGATGGCCATGTTCATTGGGCACATTTACATGGGCACATTGGGCATGCGCGGGGCATACAAGGCCATGCGCACGGGTTATGTGGACGAGACTTGGGCCAAAGAGCACCATGAGTTGTGGTACGACGATGTCAAGGCAGGCAAGATTCCTGCTCAGCGCTCATCGACCTCAAACACCTCCGCTGCCTCGAACACTTCAACAGCTTCGGCTTGAGTCTGGAGAACTCTCATGAAAAAATACCTGCTTGTTTTGTCTGCACTGGCCATCAGCTTCAGCGCTGCCGCCAAATTGCCCGCTCCCAGTGAAGAAGCC
Source organism: Limnohabitans sp. (assembly GCA_044361935.1). Lineage (GTDB taxonomy): Bacteria > Pseudomonadota > Gammaproteobacteria > Burkholderiales > Burkholderiaceae_C > Limnohabitans_A. The sequence continues at coordinate 9,493 of JBIKHW010000053.1, forward strand.
AAGGCCAAAGCGGCCGAAGCTGCGGCCAAAACCGCGCATGGCAACAAAGTCGCCGACTTCCAGCTATGCAAGTCGCGCGAAAAAGTGGCGGCGCACTATTACAAAACCAATGGCAAAGGCAAAGCGGCACCTACGGCCACGCCCGCCTGCGTGGACCCCGGAGCTTACAAGCCCGCCGAAACAGCAGCAGCCCCGGCTGCAGCGCCAGCCGCAGCTGGCGCCAAGCCTGCGGCTGCACCTGCCAAAAAAGGCTGATCCTTTTTTGCACCCCACTGCAAAATCCCCCGTCGGCAACGGCGGGGGATTTTTACGTTAGGCTCAAGCCATGTCTGCTGTTTTGAATGCCCCCGAGGCCGCTTCGGTTCTTCCCAAGCCCCACATCACCCGAGCGCGAGCGCCCCTCACGCGCAGCGTGACCGTGCACAACGAGTTGGGTGAAGTCTCTGAGACACAAATCCCCGCCGAACGGGCACTCACCATTTACCTGGACAAAAAAGAACTGGTCACCCTGATGACGCTGGGCGCCGAGCCCGAGTGGCTGGTGCTGGGATTCTTGCGCAACCAGCGCCTGATCGACTCGGTGGATCAGATCGAATCCATCACGGTGGATTGGACAATTGGCGAAGGCGAAGTGGGCGAGCCCGGCGTGGCCGCCGTCAAAACCCGCGCCAACGCCCAGGTGGTCATTGAGCGCAGCGCCGAGCGTGTAGTGACCACGGGCTGTGGCCAGGGCAGCGTGTTTGGCGATTTGATGGCCCACATCGACGAGATCGAATTGCCACCCGCCCAAATCACCCAAAGCCAGCTCTATGGTTTGGTCAACGCGATTCGCCTGCAGGAAACCACCTACAAATCATCCGGCTCGGTGCATGGTTGTGCCTTGTTTCAGGGCGAGGAAATGCTCAAGTTCGTCGAAGACGTGGGGCGACACAACGCGGTGGACACCATCGCTGGCTGGATGTGGATGCACGACGTGAGCGCCCAAGACAAGGTGTTTTACACAACAGGGCGCTTGACCAGCGAGATGGTCATCAAATCGGCCCAGATGGGTGTGCCCGTGGTGGTATCGCGCAGCGGCATCACGCAAATGGGCCTCGATGTCGCCAAACGCTTGGGTTTGTGCGCCATTGGTCGCGCCACCAACAAGCGTTTTTTGTGTTTCAGTGCGCCTGAACGCCTTGTCTGGCAACCCGAGTTGTTGACGTCACCCGGCTGACCTCTTGCGTTGGTCTGCCGGGTCGTTTCCGGCCAATCAGCCGTTGATGAACTTGGGTGCGCGTTTGTTCAAAAACGCGTCCATGCCTTCTTTTTGGTCGGCGGTGGCAAACAAGCCGTGGAAGATGCGGCGCTCGAACATCACGCCGTCGCTCAGACCGCTCTCAAAAGCGCGGTTGACGCTCTCTTTGGCCGCCATGGTGGCCAGTTGGCCGTAGCTGCAAATCATCAGGGCTGCGCCCAATGCTTCTTCCATCAATTTGTCCAAAGGCACCACGCGGCTGACCAAACCACCGCGTTCAGCCTCGGCGGCGTCCATCATGCGGCCTGTCAGCACCAAGTCCATGGCTTTGGACTTGCCCATGGCACGCGGCAGGCGTTGTGTGCCGCCAGCGCCGGGGATGATGCCGATCTTGATTTCGGGTTGACCAAACTTGGCGTTGTCTGCGGCAATGATGAAGTCGCACATCATGGCCAGCTCGCAGCCGCCACCCAGCGCAAAGCCGCTGACGGCCGCGATCACGGGCTTGCGGATGCTGCGGATGGTTTCCCAATTGCGGGTGATGAAGTCGTTTTTGTAGACCTCATGGAAGTTGAACTTGGCCATGGCCGAGATGTCGGCACCTGCTGCAAACGCTTTTTCGCTGCCGGTGATGACAATGCAGCCAATGGCCTCGTCGGCGTCAAAGGCCTTGAGCGCCAAGCCCAGCTCGTCCATCAATGCGCCGTTCAGGGCGTTCAGCGCTTTGGGGCGGTTCAGGGTGATGATGCCAACTTGGCCTCCTTCGGTGCGGACTTCGATGTTTTCGTAGCTCAAGGGTTTCTCCAGCAGTGGGTCAAAACAAAGAGTGACTATAACCATGCCCACTGAGCTGAGGCTGTCGCTCTGGCGCTGGGTTTGGCGGGTGTCAACACCATGCAAAACATGGTTGATCGGACACGATGAAGTTGAAGCATCCATGAATTTGGGTCATCCCGGGCGAAGACCCGGGATCCAGTGCGCACCACCGCCCTTTGCAAAGACCGGCAGCATGGACTGGATCCCGGCTCAAGGCCGGGACGACAAAAAACAAGGCCGGGACAAAAAACAAAGCCGGGACAAAAAGCAAGGCAGGGACGGCAAAAAACAAGGCCGGATGACAAAAAATAAGGCCAGGATGACAAAAAAGGTCGGGATGAAAAAACAAAGCTGGGATAACCCAGCTGAGGGTGGAGCACGGGCACCTGCAAATGACGAGGGCCAAATCATAGGGAAAACATTAACCAACCGAACGGTCGGTTAATGGTACAGTGCTGGATTCAGGAGACCCAAAATGACCGAATCGACCGCAACGGTGCTGTACGAAGCGCGAGGCGCCGTGGCGCTGATCACCCTCAACCGCCCACAAGCTCTCAACAGTTTCACACGCGCCATGCATCATGATCTGTGGGCTGCGCTCGACCTGGCCGAGGCCAATCCGGCCATCCGCGCTGCCGTCATCACCGGTGCCGGGCGTGGCTTTTGTGCCGGGGCCGATCTGTCAGATTTTGATTTCACCCCCGGCCCCAACCAGGTCGAGCGTGCCGACCCCGGCCCCATCATCGACCAGGCCTTCAATCCCAGCACGCGCCGCCTTCAATCGCTGCGCATGCCGACGATTGCGGCCGTCAATGGTGTGGCGGCGGGTGCTGGCGCATCGATGGTCATGGCCTGCGACATCGCGATTGCTGCGCCAGGCGCCAGCTTCATTCAGGCGTTCAGCAAAATTGGTTTGATCCCCGATGCAGGTGGCAGCTGGTTGCTGGTCGAGCGCTTGGGCCTGGCCCGCGCCATGGCGCTGGCCATGACGGGCGACAAGCTGGCCGCCCAACAGGCCAAGGACTGGGGCATGATTTGGGACGTGGCAGAAGACCCGCTGGCCAGCGCTTTGGCCTTGGCCGAGCGCCTGGCTAACATGCCCACCAAAGCCCTGGTCGCCACCCGCGCCTTGCTCCAATCGGCTACCACCCGAACCCTGTCCGAGCACCTCGATGCTGAGCGCGACACACAGTCGGCCCTGGGCCGCACGCACGATTACTTCGAGGGTGTTCAAGCCTTCCTCGAAAAACGCAGCCCCCAATTTAAAGGTGAATGATGAGCGACCCCCAAGCACTGGCCCGGTTGGTGGGCGAGACCATGTTCGCTGTCGACGTGGCGTCCAAAGACACGATGGGCATGGAACTGCTCGCTTGCGAGCCTGGTCGCGCCCTGATGCGCATGACGGTGAAAGCGCTGCACCTGAACGGCCACCAAATTTGCCACGGCGGCTTCATCTTCACGCTGGCCGATTCGACCTTTGCCTTTGCCTGCAACAGCTACAACAAGAACGCTGTGGCCGCGGGTTGCAGCATCGAGTTTTTGAAGCCCGGCAAGGTGGGCGATGTTCTGACCTGCGAGGGCGTGGAACAAATGCTGAGCGGCCGTCACGGCATCTACGACATGAAGGTCACCAACCAGAACGGTGAAGTGGTCGCCATGTTCCGTGGCAAGAGTGCACAAATTGCGGGCACTGTGGTGCCGGAATAAATCAATGAATTGGGGGACAGGTCTTCAGCCCTGTCCCAAGCTGATCAAGTGGAGTTTTGAATGAGCCCAAAAGCCTTCCCCCTGGAGCCGAT
>JBIKHW010000054.1:0-13243 GCA_044361935.1 Limnohabitans sp.
TCAACTCGGCCACTGTCGCCTTTCCGTAGCACGGCGACAGTGGCTTTCACGGTAAAAAACCATGAGCCATGCAATTGCAAATCCCCCATCGGCACTGCTTCGCCCGGCGGATCTTCTGACCAAGCTGCCCTACAAATCCCAGACCACGGTTTGGTTGCAGGTCAAATCAAAAGAGCTGCCCGAGCCCATCAAGATTGGCCCTCGGGCTGTCGCTTGGCACGCTCACGAGATTGAAGCCATCGTGGCTGCACGCGCCGCCGGTGCCAGCACCGAAGAAATCCAAGCGCTTGTTGTTGACCTGACCGCTGCGCGACAAGCAGCGTGGCAGCGTGTTCGCGCATCTGTGCCTAGCGCCAAGGAGGTGACAGCATGACAGTAGCTCATTATGTTTTCGCCTTCATCGTGCACCAACTGGGTCGCCGACACCTTAGGGCCGTTGGTCAAGTCAATGTCAAAAAGAACCCCGGGGGCGCATCATGATGGATTCAACCCCCAACTGGATCACCCATTCGCAGGCTTCGATAGACCGCGCCCGGGGCGGGCAGATCAAGATCACGCTCAAGATCCCGAGCAAGACCTATGCGGTGCAAGGTGGCAAAGGCGGACAGGTCACAACCGATGCGATGTCTGTCAGCTTTGAGATCGACTTGGAGGAAATGCCGCTGGTCAACGTGGCCACCTACAAGACAGACCGCACGCAAACCGGGCCCGCCACGATCCCGTACCCAAACGGTACCAAGACTTACAGCGAAAACTTTGCCTAAGCAAGGTTGCTGAGCACACACGCCTGACCAGCACATCTCAAGCGATGCCACACACGTCGCACATTGAAAGATTGAAATGTCTAACTCGACACCCCTTGAAGCGTGGCGCTCAAACCGCGTGCGCAAATCTCACGCCACCGTAAAGCGCTTGCAACGTGCTGGCATTGCCCTAGAGCACACCGACGACTGCATCGACGCAGAAACCACCGCACGCGTTGGCCTAGTGTTGGCATGCCCAAAGTGCGGCGGTAAACACAATATGAGGACCGGCCTTCACGAAGGCTGTGGTGCGCAAATTAATTGCTTTGAAGTAGCACACCAGTTGGTATGCGTCGACTGCGGGACTGCGTGGGTTTTTGCGCTATCCACAAACGAATGCGGGCATACCGAATTGACCGCGACTTTTGATGGAGGTGCCGTATGACTAACACCCCACAAATGACGATGCCCCCGATCACCACAATCGAGGGCACCCAAAAAAGCCAAATCATACAGCAAGATTTTACAGACGCCCATCAGCGCCAGCAAGTGCTTTCCACCAACGGCGTGCATCTGATGGTGCCGCTGTTCGATGGTGCCCATGCCAGCGCCCCCCGGCCCGAGTTGTTCGACATTCGGCCCCTGTTCACTCAGCCCAGCGGGGCAGCGCGACAAGACCGAGCACGGGATAAGCTGGAGGGGCTGGCCATCACGGCCTATAACGAGCTGCCCGTGATGCGGAAGGGGTTTAGCCCCGCCCAGATGGTGCTGCTGATTACGGATCTGGACGCGGGCAACCTAACGGCCGAGCAAGTCACCGCCATGGTGCAGGCTTTCTACGGTGACAGCATTGCCTCGACCTACAGCACAGCATCGAGCCGCCCCGAGGCAAAGCGTTGGCGCATCGTTGTGCCGCTGGCCGCGCCCGTGGATGTACAAACGTGGTTGATGATGCAGCGGGCGTTCGCTGAGTTCATGCGGCTACATGGCATCGCCGTCGATGCGAGTATGAATCGCGCCACTCAGTTGAGCTTCACGCCGAATGTGCCAAGGGATGCACGTGACCCGTTCACTTTCGAGCCGCTACATTTCGAGCACAGGTTCTGGGGCACGGCACTTTTTGACCCGTCAAACCTGACCGCCGAAGCCCAGAACGCTATGCAGATTATTCGTGAGTTTGATGCAGACGAAGCAGCGCAACGAGAGGAAAGTCGCCGTAAGGCTGCCGAGCGTGAAGCCCAGCGCCAGCAAGCCTTAGCGAGCGGTGGTGATGGCTTATCTCCGGTGGATCGCTTTAATGCCACGCACGACACGGCTGCGCTGATGGTCACCTATGGTTATGCCGAGGACCCGCATAACCCCGGCCACTGGCGCTCCCCAATGCAAACCAGCCCGACCTTCGCAACGCTGGTGCATGAGGACGGGTCATGGCATTCGTTGTCTGGCAGTGATGCGACCGCCGGTTTGGGCCGCCCATCATCCAAAGGCGGACGGTTTGGATCAGCATTTGATTTGTTCGTTCACTTCGAGCACCGGGGCAACTTCGCCCGCGCCGTAGCGAGTCAGTCACCGTCGGCGTTGCCAAGCGTTGATGCGTTTGCCGGGGTGCCTGAACCCTTGACCAGCTTGTTCTCCCGTGGCACCGAGTCCCGCTATTCATCCAGTGGCGACGGGAAGGGTTACACCGCATCTCGCGCGAACATTGAAACGGCGCTGCTCGACGATGACATGTGCCACCGGGTGGGGTTTGATAAATTCAAATGCGAGGTCATGATCTGTGAGCCGGGCGAATCCAAGTGGCGGCCACTGAAAGAAGTCGATGCGTTCAATGTGGCTGTTTGCTTGGAGCGCAAAGGCTTCAAGTCATTGCCCCGCGAAACCCTGCGCGACGCCATCCATGCCGTCGCTGAGAGAAACAGTTTTGACACGGCACAGGCATGGCTGAATGGGTTGCAATGGGACGGCGTGCCACGGGTCGGCCAATTCATTGCCAAAGGGTTTGGAGCTGCTGAAAGCGCATACGCTACCGCCATCGGGGACTACGTGTGGTCTGCACTAGCAGGGCGCATCCTTGAACCCGGGTGCAAAGCCGACATGGTGCCTATCGCTGTTGGGCCGCAAGGCTGCCGCAAATCGTCGGCCGTAGCGGCAATGTCGCCGAAAGCGGAGTTCTTTGCAGAGCTGGACCTTAGCCTGGACGAGGCGGATTTGTTTCGCTGCATGAAGGGTAAGCTGGTGCTGGAGCTTGGCGAGCTGGCAGGCATGCGCCGCAAAGAGGCCGAGCACCTGAAACGCTTCGTGGCTGCCACAACAAACAACTGGGTCGAGAAGTGGCAGACCACTGCCACCAATTACCCGAGGCGGTCGATATTTTTTGGCACGACAAATGAGGACAGCTTCTTGGCAGACCCCACGGGCAGTCGCCGTTGGCTTCCCTTCGAGGCTGGTGCATGCGACCCCGATTGGATCGCAGCGAATCGGGATCAACTATTCGCAGAAGGCGCACACCTGTTTCGTGCAAACGGCGTGATGTTCGCAGATGCTGAACGGCTGGCCCGTGATGTGCACGCTGATTTTGTCAACGTGGATTCGTGGGACGACATCCTTGGGTACTGGGTTGACGCTCCGGGGTTTGAGTTACATCCTCCGAGTGCTAGTCCATTTCGCCTGCTGGATGCTCTAACAAAAGGGATATGTTTAAAACCAGAGCAGATAAACCGAGCCGCAGAAATGCGTGCTGCGGCATCATTGTTGCGACTTGGATTTAAACGTGTTCAGCGCCGAGTCGAGGGTCGCCGTCAATGGTTTTACTTAAAACCGGTTTAAAAAAATACAGGTTTTGAGTTGGCTGTCACCGATGCCCAGTAAAAACACAGACCTGTCACCGGTGTTCTTTGAACGTCGATGACACCCCGAAACCCAATAGCCATGCGGGTTTGCAGGTGGTGTCACTGCTGTCACTATCCTTTTTCTTACTCTTAAAGAGAGAGTAAATAAAGGAACAAATAGGAAATTCGACGGTGACAGGTGGGTGACGGTGACAGGGCCGATGACACCCCCACCGGTGACTAAGCGTGGTGGCGTAAAGCCGTACAGTGGTTCAATTTTTTATTTGCAGTTTTGGCGGCCCTTGCAACGTATTGCCTTAGCCTGGGCTTCCATCAACTCGATTCGCGCCATAGCCTCCAAAGCGCTCATGTCCACTCCACCCTGTGGGCGATACGGCTGGGCCGGTTGCGCGTTGAATCCGCTCTGGCTGTTTAGGATTTGATTGAATCTTTGTTGCTCTAGAAATTCTCTTTCTGCATTTAGTCGCCGTTGCATCTCTATTTCTGCATTCATCCGCATCGAGTCTTGTCGCATTGCCTCAATTGGACTCAACTCTGTTTGACAGCTGATCCCAAACACGCCGTTGTTTTGGCAGTGAGTAATTGTTTGAGTTGCACCAACTGTGTGAAGCATCGTGGCAGAAACAAAAAGGAAAAGAACTGTGGAATTTTTCATGACATAGTTTTTTCGTGGTTATGTTATGGGTACTGAATAATGTTTTATAGTCAAATTTTACTACTTGCATAGACCGCCACCCATGAAAACCATCGCCACCTTGATCATCGCCGCTTCGCTTACCGGATGCGGCACTTACAGCCCGCACCTGACCAAAGCAGAATGCGCAATGCTTATTATTGGAAGCTTGGGCTTGAGCTCAGGTTTGTGCATCCCGCCAACAAAAAGCGAGTGAGTCGTTGCATTCGACTACAGCACCCCTGAATACGCAGGCACAGGGGGTCAGAAGCCCACTCGCCTATACCTGTGGTGCCGCCGTACCCCTTTCGGGCTCTACGGCCGTTTAAAGCTGTCGAGTTTCCGCGAAGCCCCCGGGGTTTCTCAAAACAGGCGTAGGTGTCCCGCCGATTCGCGAAGGGGCATGGAACCTGCCACCAGAAACACGTAGGGGCCGCGCATCGGGCCGCCGGTGGGGTGCCGCCGATGCTCAGGTGGGAACACATGGGGCTGTCGTTTTACAAGCCGGGAGCGTTTCCTCCGGTAGGTATCGGCGCATTGTTTGTTTCTGAGGGCACTTATCCACAAGCTGCGCCAGCAACCACACGTTGGCTTGACCAGCAATGCCCGCATCGGTGAATCGGCGTAACCCTGAATCACCGATCCCACAACCAGCGCCAGCAACACCCCCGGCGGCTAGGTCCCGTTCATGTAGTTTCTGAGCAACGCATAAAAATTTATTCTGCTACGGTATGATGGATTGAATCTGATGAGAAAACCCAAGGGGTAAAAAAGTGAAGCGGGGGAACAGTTGGGGGAACAAGCGAAATTCGTTTTCGATTTTCTTCAATGCTGACAACCACTTAAGAGCTTTATGTGGTCGCCGCCACGCCGACCATTTATCTTTGAAATCAACGGGTTACAGCTCACAAGGTTGTAACCCTTTTTTCATGGTGTGTGAGCCCTGCAGATGCTGCGTGTCCTCGTCCAAACTACCAAAGTGAACCCATGAACAGACCCATACTGGCCGAATCTGCCATTCATCCTGCCATCCGCCAACGCATTGCTGAACACCAATTGGCAGTGATCCAACAGGTGCAAAGCGCCATGGCCCAGCATGCTTTGGTGGTGGTAGGTTTGTCCGGCAATCCTTATGTCGGCAAGGCCCGCAAGGCGCTGGTCACCGCAGGCGTGGCGCATGAGTACATCGAATTTGGCAGCTATTTTTCGCAATGGCGTTTGCGCAATGTTCTGAAGATGTGGACGGGTTGGCCCACTTTCCCGATGGTCTTTGTGCGCGGCACTTTGGTCGGCGGCGCCGATGACCTGCGCCGCCTGATCGACAGCGGTGAACTTCAGACCTTGCTCAAAACCTGAAGCCCATGGCGTGCAGCGCAAAACCCGAATCAAAACCCGAGTGGTGGCGCACCGAGGTGGGCGATGCGGTGGCTGTGCTCAATATTCCCGGCGCGTTGAAGCGCTCGCGCACGTTTGACATCGATGTGAGCCTTTTGGTGCGTGTGCCCGAAGACCCTACTGAGGCTTGGCATGCATTAACCCTGGAGATCGACGGCAAACAGCAATGGCACCGCCGCATCGCCAGCGGCTGCCCGGGCCAAACCGATGGGCTCGATTACCACTGCCGTGTGGTGCTCGAAGCCGGTCCTGCCCTGCGCATTCGCGCCGTGGCGGGCACACGGGGTGCGGTGGTGCAGCGCTTGCAGATCGAAGCGCGAGAAGACTTGCAGGACTAACCAATCACTTGCAGTTCGCGCAGGGGCCTGTTGTGCAGCAGTCGCTCAAAACCCAGTTCATCGACGGCAATCGTGGTGGACTTTCCTTGCAGCATCCACTCGGCCAACGCAAAACCAGCCCCTGCCGAATGCTGCATGCCGTGGCCTGAAAAACCGTTGATGAAATACAGGTTGCCAAGTTCCGGGTGTGGGCCAATCACGGCGTTGTAATCGAATGTGTTCATCTCGTAATAACCCGCCCAAGCACGCTCCACACGCAGTGCTGCGAGTGCCGGAATGCGGTGCGCCAGGGACGCCCATTGTTCGTCGTTCCATTCAGCCCAATCAGGTTCCAGCGGCAGGCCAGGTGCAGTCTCCAGAGGTTCTGAGCCGCTGATCAAAAAACGTCCCTCCGGGCGCAGCCACCAGCCCGTGGGGTCGATCAGCAAAGGGCAAAGTGGCAAGTGTTCGGGGCAAGACAGCACAAACACCGTGCGACGCGCCGCCTCAATGGGCAGTTGCACCCCTGCCATCGCCGCCACTTCGGCACCCCAAGGCCCTGCGGCATTGACCACTTGGCCGCAGGACAATCTGCCGCCGCTGGCCAGCTGCACAGCGCTGATCTGCTTGTCGGTGTGGTCCAGACCGACCACGCGGTCGTGCAAGCGCTGCACACCTTGCGTCATGGCTTTCTTCAAGAACGCTTGGTGCAGGGCTGGGCCGTCAAACCAACCTTCGCCGCTCAGGCCCAAGCTGCCCAAGGCCACATCGTCCACGTTCAGCCAGGGGTAGCGCTGGCGCAGGGTCTCGGGGCTAAGCAAGGCCACATCCGCCCCGGCTTGTTTTTGGATTTGGTGCGCCGTGTGCAGGGCGGCCGTTTGCTCGGGCAGGGCCAAGTACAAATAGCCGGGTTCTTGCAAGCCCAACCCCACCGGGTGATCGGGCAGGCCCAGGTGCTGCTCAGCCTCGCGCAAAAACGCGATGCCGTACTGGCTCAGGCGGATGTTGACCGGGCAGGTGAACTGCTGGCGGATGGAGCTGGCCGACAGCGACGAAGAGGCTTTTTCGTAACGCGTGTCCGACTCGACCAGCGTGACGCGCAGGCCCGGTTGCAATCGGGTCAACCAATAGGCCGTGGCGGCGCCCATCACGCCGCTGCCCACGATCACCACATCGGCGTGGTTCATGGGCGAGCGCCTTCAGCCAAAGCCGCGCGGTACACCAAACGTGCCGCCACGGTATCTTCCACGGCCTGACCCAGCGATTTGAAAATGACCGTGGTCCCTGCAGGTGGCGGCGCCACACGCCCACACAAAATCTCGCCAATCTCAGCGGCGACCCTGGCACCCGAGAGCATCACGTCGCCCGATTCTTTTTCGGCCGCTTCACGCTGGTCAGCCACCACCCAATGCTGCATGGCCGCGTCGTCCAGTTCGCGCCAAGTGGGGCGGGGCGCACCCACTGCCGCCACAAAAGCGCCGGGCTTGAGCCAAGCGCCTTGCAGCACCGGTTCGCTGGCGTTGGTCACGGTGCAGACGATGTCGGCACCGCGCACCGCTTGTTCGGCGCTGGTGCAGGCCACACCGCCAATGTCTTGTGCGCACTGCTGCGCGTTGGTCGGGTTGGGGCTCCACACCCGAATCTCGGACACCTCGCGCACCGCACGCAGCATTTGCGCGTGGCTGCGGGCCAGCACACCGCTGCCCAGCATGGCCACCACCTGCGGGGTGCGTGGCACCAGTGCGTCGGCGGCCACGGCAGATGCCGCAGCAGTACGCATCGCGGTGATGGTGTTGCCCTCCATGACGGCCAGCGTCTGGCCTGTGGCCGGGTCCATCAGCACGATGGTGCTCAGCAGGGTGGGCAAGCCCTTTTGTGCATTGCCCGGCACCAGTGTGATCAGTTTGGTGCTGAGCGCATCGCCCAACTGCGCGGGCTTTAAAAACAGCAGGCCATCGTGAGAGGCTTCGCCAATCGGCATGACCATGCGCAGCGGCTGCACCACTTGGCCCAGCGTCAATGCCACCAAGGCCTCACGCACGCCTTGCAGCAGCAGGGGAACACTCAGTAATTGCTGAACACGGGTTTCGTCAAAGTAATGAACCATGGAATTGCTTCAGGAGAGCGGTCAAACGGGAGGAAGTCTTTCAGGCAGCGCCTGCACCTTTGGCATACAAGGCCGTGGCAGCGACCACGTCGGCCACAGGAATGTCGGCAGCGGTAAGGCCCTTGGGCAGCATGATCACGCCATCGGCATCTGCCACCACATGGTGTCCGGGCAAAAAAGTCATGCCCCCAAAACTCACGGGCACATCCAACTCACCAGCGCCCGTCCGATCGCCCCGTTTGGGCACGGTCCCCAGCGCTTTGACCCCCATGTCCATGCCATTGATTTCATCGGCATCGCGTATCACGCCATGAATCACCAGGCCTGCCCACCCATTGCGTGAAGCGGCGGCGGCCATGACATCGCCAAACAAGGCCCGAGACAAAGACCCCCCGCCGTCGATGACCAGCACATGCCCATGGCCGGGCTGGGTGACGGTGTCGCGCATCAGGCCAATGTCTTCGTGACAACGCAGTGTGCGGATGGGGCCGGTGAAGGCCCGGCGCAAACCGTAGCTTTGGAAGGGCAATGCGCAAGCGAGGGCCGCATCGCAGGCATCACACAGGTCGGTGGTTTTGGGGACCGGTCCCAGCATGTCAGTCAATCTGTGCACCCGAGGCTTTGACCACCACAGCCCACTTGGCCAGGTCTCTTTTCAGCATGCCCGCAAACTCGGCAGGTTGGGTGATCAGCACATCGGCGCCTTGCGCATTGAACCGCTCGATCACCTCCTTATTTTTGAGCACATCCTGCACATCTTGGTTGATGCGGCGCACGACCGCAGCCGGGGTTTTGGCTGGCGCAAACAGGCCAAACCAAGGCGACACATCAAACTCTTTGAAGCCCCCTTCGGCGATGGTGGGAATGTTGGGGAAGTTGCCCGAGCGCACCGCACTGGTCACAGCGACAGGACGCAGCGTGCCGCTTTTGATGGCCCCGGAGACCGATGGCAAACTGGTGAACACCATGTTGATCTGCCCGCCCATCAGGTCTTGCATGGCAGGCGCTGCGCCCCGGTAGGGAATGTGTTCGAGCTTGGTGTTGGCCGCGGCATTGAACATGACGCCCAACAAATGGTTCACCGAGCCGTTGCCTGCAGAGCCAAACGTCAAGGGTGTGCGCTGGCCTTGTTCCGCCAGATCCTTGATGCTTTTGACCGGTGAGTCCGGACGCACCACCAACACAAAGGGCAGGGTGGCCAAAGTGGCCACGGGTTCGAAATCTTTTTCGGGGTCGAAAGGCAATTTTTTGTACAAAGCCGCGTTAATGGCGTGTGAGCCCGCATAGCTCATCAGCAATGTGTGGCCATCGGCAGCGGCCTGTGCCACATGTTCCATGCCCACATTGCCGCCAGCGCCTGCGCGGTTTTCGATGACGACTGCCTGGCCCCATTTTTCGCTCAATTTCTGTCCCACGATACGGGCCAGTGCGTCGGAGGCACCACCCGGGGTTTGTGGCACCACAATGCGCACCGGCTTCGACAAAAAGTCCTGCGCCTGCGCAGCACCTTGAATCAGGCACAGCCCCAGGTACAGGGTCAAAAACTTCCAACCACGATTGAACATGTCAGCTCCAAAAAACAAGGGGGCCAGAATGACACGAAGCCCCAGCAGCGCTTGTCTCGCGGTGGACATGGCGGGTGGGGGTTTACCCAAGGGCCTGTGCAACAATGAAAAAATGATCATTCGACAAATCGCAGGCGCATTGGGCGCCGAGCTGCACGGGGTCGATTTGACCCAGGCCCTCACGCCCGATCTGCAACATGCCATTCGCGCTGCCTTGCTGCAGCACCAAGTCATTTTTTTTCGCGACCAAGACCTCTCGCCCGAGCAATTCATGACGTTCGCGCACACCCTGGGTCAGCCGGTCGAATACCCTTTCGTCAAAGGGCTGGATGGATTTCCCTGTGTCATCGAAGTCAAAAAGCTCGAGCACGAAAAAGTCAACTTTGGTGGGATTTGGCATTCTGACACCACCTACCTGCAGCAGCCGCCCATGGGCTCGATGCTGCTGGCCAAAGAAGTGCCGCCTTATGGGGGCGATACCCTCTTTGCCAACCAGTACCTGGCCTGGGAAAGCTTGTCCGACACGATGAAATCGCTGCTCGAAGGCCTGGTCGGCATCAGCAGCTCGGCCAAAGCCGATGTCTCCAAAACCCGCGAAGACCGCATCAAAAGTGACGGCAAAGACAGCGCACCCAAGGAATACCTGGCCCACCACCCGCTGGTGCGCACACACCCCGAAACCGGACGCAAAGCCCTGTATGTCAATGTGGCCCACACCTCGGGCATTGTGGGCATGACAGATGCCGAAAGCACCCCCATTCTGAACTTCCTGTTTCAGCACCAGGTCAAGCCCGAATTCACCTGCCGCTTTGTTTGGCAACCCCATTCTCTGGCGGTGTGGGACAACCGCTGCACCCAACACAACCCGGTCAACGATTACCACGGTTTTCGCCGGGTGATGCACCGCATCACCTTGGCCGGGGACCAACCCGTTTGATAATGTCCCAAGTGACCGATCGGGTCGCATGTTGATCGACAGGGAGTGCTAGTGAAATTCAAGATGTCTGAGAAATCATTGTTTGCGGTGCTGTTGCGCTCGCCGTGGTGGATCAGTTTTGTGTTGGTGGCTGTGATTGCCCTCTTGGCCGGTGCCTTGCTGCCTGATGAGTACAAGGGCGTGGGCATGTTGGGGGGCTTTCCCTTCTTTGTGATCGGTTGCATGGCCCTGTGGCGTCAGCGCAATTTGCCCAGCCCTGCGCTGGTGGAAAAGGGCTTGGAAAAGCTTGGGGGCATGAGCTGGCGCGATTTCTCGGTGGTGCTGGACACCGCCTTTACCCGACAGGGCTATACCGTCACGCAACTCACAGGTGCGGCCGACATGCTGCTCGAAAAAAAGGGCGTGCGGACCGTGGTCAGTGCCAAACGCTGGAAAGCGGCCGCCATGGGCCTGGAGCCGCTGCGTGAATTGGTGTCCCGCCGCGACGCCTTAGAGGCCAGCAACAGCGTCTCCATCAGCTTGGGGCAAGTGAGTGCCAAAGCCCAAGAATTTGCGGCAGATAACCGCATCACGCTGATCACGGGCGCAGATCTGGTGATCTTGGTGGACGAAGAAGTCAAAGCCTTGTGAGTTTCATCAAGGGGGCGAGCTTTTGAGGTGGTGCCTGGGTCGTGGGCCATCAATCGTTTTTGGTATACATAAAGTCGTTTTATGCTTAAATTTTGAGCTGAAAAAAGGGTTATTAGGGTTTTCTGTATACAGACGCTGACTTTGGGGTGTTTTAATGGGTTTTTAGCCAGACTCCCTCATGTCCTCCAACCCTTTACGTGATCCGAGTAGCTTCGGCATTGACAGTGGCGAAGCTGAATACGAAGGCAGCTCGCAAGCTGTCAAGGCGCAGCAGCGCTTGCGTGAGCTGATTCTGGCGGGACAGCTGCCGGGGGGCACGCGCATTGCCGAATTGGCCCTGGTGGAACGATTGGGGATGTCGCGCACCCCGATTCGTGCTGCCCTGATGCGTTTGGGCGAGGAAGGCTTGCTGCAAACTTTGCCCGGTGGTGGCTATGCTGTGCGTACTTTTTCCGAGCGCGAAGTGGCAGACGCCATCGAGCTGCGTGGAACCCTGGAGGGCCTGGCCGCACGGTTGGCTGCCGAGCGCGGCGTTAGCCAGAGCCAGATGCAAGAAGCCTGTGCTTGCTTGGACCAGATCGACGCTTTGCTGCAGCCCGGCACTCTGGACGATGATCATTTTTCGGGCTACGTCCGTCTAAATGCCCGTTTTCACCGTGTGCTGGCCGAGATGGCCGACAGCGCTGTGCTTGCCCGCGAAATTGAACGTGCATCGGGCCTGCCGTTCGCCTCGCCCTCGGGCTTTGTCGGGGTTCATGCGCATACCCCCGATGCCCGCGACATGCTGGTGGTGGCCCAGCACCAGCACCGCCAAGTGCTGCAAGCCATCTCCCAGCGTGAATCGGGTCGGGCCGAGTCACTCATGCGCGAGCACTCGCGCATTGCACGCCATCACTTGGGCCTTGCACTCCAAAATCCACAGCCCTCGGTCACGCCCGGGGTGCAACTCATTCGCAACAGAAGCTGAATCATGTTCATCAAAAACACCTGGTACGTAGCCTGCACCGCGAGCGAACTCGAAGCCCTGGGCGACAAGCCGCTCGGCCGCACCATCTGCAACGAGCAGATGGCTTTTTTCAAAGGCCCGGACGGCAAGGTCGCTGCGGTCGAAGATTTTTGCCCGCACCGGGGCGCACCCTTGTCGCTGGGCAAGGTGTGCAAAGGCCATTTGCAATGCGGCTACCACGGCCTGGAGATGGGTGTGGATGGCAAAACAGTGCAGATGCCCGGCCAGCGCGTGCGCGGCTTTCCGGCCATCAAAGCGTTTGCCGTGGTCGAGCGTTATGGCTTCGTTTGGGTCTGGCCCGGCGACCAGTCCAAGGTCGACGAATCGCAGATGCCGGTGTTTGAATTCTTTGATAACCCTGCCTGGGCCTATGGCGGTGGGCTCTACCACGTCAAGGCCGATTACCGCTTGATGATCGACAACCTGATGGACCTGACGCACGAGACCTATGTGCACGCCAACAGCATCGGCCAGCCCGAGATCGACGAGACGCCTTGCGAAACCAAGGTCGAAGGCGACCAAGTCATCTTGCAGCGCCACATGCAAGGCATACAGGCCCCACCGTTTTGGCAAATGGCCATGAGTGCCAATGGTCTGGACCCGCAGGCCAAGGTGGACCGCTGGCAGATCTGCCGCTTCACGCCGCCCAGCCATATCATGATCGACGTGGGCGTGGCCCTAGCGGGCAAAGGCGGCTTTGATGCAGCGCCCGAGCACAAGGCCTACAGTGTGGTGGTGGACTTCATCACGCCCGAGACCGAGACCTCGCATTGGTACCACTGGGGCATGGCGCGTCAGTTCAAGCCGCAGGACAGCGAGCTGACCGACAAGATCCGCGCGGGCCAGGGCGGCATTTTCAACGAAGACATGGAGATGCTGCAGCTGCAGCAAGCCAACATCAGCCAGAGGCCAGAACGCAAACTGTTGATGCTCAACATCGACTCAGGCGGCGTCCAGTCGCGCCGCATCATCGACCGTCTTTTGGCCCAAGAAAACTCTTCCGAGATCACCGCATGAGCAC
>JBIKHW010000314.1:0-4059 GCA_044361935.1 Limnohabitans sp.
CCAGCGCACCCATGTAATTGCCCAATACCTGCAAGACCATCACCAGATCAAAGCTTTGGTGGTGGCCTGCAACACCGCCACGGCTGCGGCGATCCAAGGCTTGCGAGCTGCACATCCCACGCTGGCGCTGGTGGGCGTGGAGCCCGCACTCAAACCCGCACTGGCCTTGAGCACCACCCGACACATCGGCGTGATTGCCACCCGAGGGACGGTAGCGAGTGAAAAATTTTCACGCTTGCTGTCCAGTGTGCAAGGCGAGGCAACGTTTGTTGTGCAGGCCTGCAACGGGCTGGCCCTGGCCATCGAACAAAGCACCCTGCCCAATCACGCCGTGTCTGCGCAGGCGCAAATTTCCCATTTGTTGAAAACCTACACCCAGGCCATGGGCCGCTTTGGATCGGCCCCTGGCGACATCGACACCCTGGTGCTGGGTTGCACCCACTATGTGTTTGTCGAGAACGATTTGCGCACCTTGCTGGGCCCGGAGGTGCAACTGGTCTCGACCGGCGAGCCGGTGGCGCGTCAAACCCACCGTTTGCTGGCGGCAGCGGGCCTGTTGAATGCAGAACAGCCTGAGGGCACTGCACCCACCATCCGTCTCTTGACCACAGGTGATTTGAAGGGCTTGCAAGCGGCCACGCAGCGCTGGTTGGGCTTGCCTGCCGAGGTCTGCGAAGCCGTACCGGCTTCTCTGTAGGGCCAACTCAGGTGAGCGATTGCGCCGCCCTGCGGCCACGCTCCACGTCCACCGGCATCAACAAAATCAGACCCAGCACAAACAACAAGGAGGTCGAGCCAATGGCCAGACGCTGGTTGCCATCACTCAGCCAAGTGATCAAGCCGTAGGTTAACGGACCCAAAATGCTGGCCAGCCGGATGGCAAAGGTCCACAGGCCAAAAAACTCACCCAGGCGCTGGGGCGGCACCATCAGCCCCGCCATGGCCCGGCCCGATGACTGGCTAGAGCCCATGCAAAAACCCGCGATTGCTGCTGCCCACCAGAACATGGCCTTGTCGGTGGACAGCGCCGCAATAAAGCACGTCGCCACCCAGCCCACCAAGGTCAGCGCCAGCGTCAGTTTGTGGCCAATGCGGTCCTGCACATGGCCGAGCAAAAATGCCCCGGCAAAGGCCGCCAGGTTCAACACAAAGATCAGCACCATGGTTTCCTGGGGCTGAAATCCAATGACCTGCTCGGCATAAATGGCCGCCAAGGTGATGGCCACCGCCACCCCACCCTGATAGGCCACCGCGCAAGCGAGCAAACGTGTGAAGTCTTTGTACGGCAGCGCCTCGCGCAGGGTCTGGCGCAAGCCGCGCAAACTCTGCGTCACCGTCACCACCGGGGCATGGGGTTTCGGAGGCGAGTGCTCGCGCAGCAAGGCAAAGGTCACCCAAGCTGCTGCGCCATAAACGGCCGCTGTGATCCACATGGTCACCGGCACAAACTGCCCACCCGTCTCGCCCCGGGCCTGAGCGGCCAGCACATAGGCCAGGCAAATGCCCAAGGTGAGCATGCCGCCGATGTAGCCCAAAGACCAACCCCAGCCGCTCACACGGCCCATGGCCTCAGGCTTGGCCAGTTCTGGCAAAAACGAGGCCGTGAGCGACTCACCGTAAGAAAAGAAAGTGTTGGACAGCACCAGGATGAACAAACCCAGCGCCACTTGACCTGGCCCGACCAGCGACAAGGCCGCCGTGCTGATCACGCAGCCCGCCGTGACCCACATCAGCATGCGTTTTTTGCCCGCCACCCGGTCGGCCCAAGCGCCTAGGCCCGGCATGGTGAGCATCACAATCAAATAAGACAGGCTGAGGCCCGATGTCCAGGCCAAGGTGGCCCAGTCGGCCCCGTCAGCGACACCGCCCACAAAATAGGCGGCAAACACGGCCGTGATGACCACAGTGGAATAACCCGAGTTGGCGAAGTCGTACATGGCCCAGCCAAAGACCTCGCGCAAACGCACACCCGGATTCAACGCAGAACGAATGCCTTGTGTGTTCATGATGAGCTCCGATCAGTGCAAATGGCGTGGGCGACGACCACCGCCGCCGTGGCCACTGCCCCCGCTCGGGCCGCGTGGCGGCTTACCTATGTCCAGGGAACTGACCAAGTTGTCAAAGCGCTGGCTGAAAAGCTTGTCGATCTCGGTCACCACCCCCGACAGCTCCGCCCCGTCAAAATGGCGCTCCATCATGTTGACCACGTCGTGCACCAGCAAATCGCGCTGGGCCTGCATGATGGCAGCCGGATCGGGCCCGACAAACATCATCACAAAATCGTCGCGAGACTCGCTTCCGTTGGCTTCGTCCTCGTCGTCAAATTCGGTGTCGTAAAAAGTCACCTCGATCTGCGTGCCCGCAGCAGACAAGTCATTGAGGTTCATGCACAAATCATCCATGACCATGCGGAAATCCTCATCACCACGTACGGTCCAGCACAGGTTCAGGCGCTGGGTGGTGGTGTCAAAACGGATGCCCGGCTCTTCTTCGTAAAGGCTCACAGCGCCTTCATGCAAAGAGCGTGCTCCGGCGTAATGCCAAAGGGGCTTGAGCGCCTCCTGGATGGCCTTGATGTCGGTGCCGGGTTTGATCGGCACATCACCATGCACGTGAATCTCTAGCGGTGCGTTGTCGTGGTTCATGATGATGTTTTCCTAAATGGTGCCCCGGGCCGAAATCGAATCGGCACGCCCCTGTTACGGAAGCAACGGATTTTAAGATTAACCCACCCACCGCAAACCCAGTGTGCAAGCGGCTTAGCGGGCATCGTCAATCTTTGTGCAACATTTTGTGCAACGACGTTGGGACGGAAAAAATGTTGTTTTGTTGAGTGATTTTAAAGGTGATGACTGAGGCTACAGCAATTTACGCAGAAAAAGCTATGACTGTTTTTCACATGGCTCCACGTTAGCACGAAACAAAACCGCAAACTGCCAACATCACCCACAAGTAAGCGTCTATTTTTATGACGCTCATTGACTCAGCTATCCTTCGATATCGAAAACATGAAGGTGAAAACGATGCGGAAAATACGATGGGACTTGCTGATTGCGTTGACTCTAATTGTGTGGCTCTCTGCATCACTCGTACGAGTAGAAAACCAACGCTACGCAATGCAAGTTGGTATGTGCAAAGACGCTGTGGTTGGTTGGGACTACTCTTGCTTGTCGAAAGTGGAGACGCGAACCAATTGGATTTGGCACCTCCTTTACGCACTGACGCATTAAAAACACCTATAAAAAGCGTTTAATCAGCCCTACAGCACGTCGATTGCCGACGCTGTGTTCGCCTCGTTAAAGGGCTCTGCCATCGACAGCTTGTAGGGTGGTTAGATTAAAAGTGGTGGGGGTTAGGTTCTCCACCCCCATCGAAAACTACAGCAGAAATTTTTAGGGCTGCAAAACCATTTCAGCTATACCTCTCATCCCCACTCACCACTTTTTTGCAATAGCTGTGTTTCTCGCCGAAAACCCCAATTTTTTGGATGGTTTGAGCGAATTTGAAGGCACCGGTTGAGGCTGAGCCAATGCTGTGGGTGCTGCTGGTTGAACAGAGGGTATGGGGTTCGGAAGTGCTGTGAATTGGGTAGGCTGTGTTGAAGGCTGCGGAAGGGCGGTTGAATTTGTAGGCAACTGCTGAGCACCCACAGCCGTTTTCTGTTTTTGCGTTGATGGGGGTACTGCCTTCTTAGGTGGGGGTGGTGGGGGTATGCGAAGTGATGGTGCTGCCCCCTTCGTCTTAGGTTTGCCGCCCTTCAACTTCGCTGCACGTTGCGCCGCTGCTTTGCGCTCAGCTTCATCACGTGCTTGCTGATTGATAGCAGCCCACACGTTGTCGTTGACGAGCTTCCAAAGTGCCATCTGCTCTTCGGCACTTGCAATTTCCATCAGTCTCATCTCCATCTCCTTTTGTTATATTTAGTAAAACAGAGAGATGAAGCTACGCTCGATGTACGCATCGGCATTTAAAGGCGCTTATGCTGATAATTCAAATTGCACTTGGAATAGTTCTGGCAGTGGTGCTACTTGCTTTTCTGCCGACAATTTTTTCTGTATC
>JBIKHW010000465.1:0-4047 GCA_044361935.1 Limnohabitans sp.
ACCTGCCTGGGCCGTGCTGCTTTTGATGCTTTCGCGCAAAGCGGTGTCGCTGAGCAACTCGGCAATCTCGGACAAAATTTCCAGATGCTTTTGGGTCGCCGCTTCGGGCACCAGCAAAAAGATCAGCAAGTTGACCGGTTGCTCGTCCGGTGCATCAAAACCAATGGGCTGGGCCAACTGAAAGACGGCGGCCATCGGGGATTTGAGGCCCTTGATGCGACCGTGCGGGATGGCCACACCGTGGCCCAGGCCCGTGGAGCCCAAACGCTCGCGGGCAAACAGGCTGTCGGTGACCAGGGCACGCGACAAGCCATGCAGATTCTCAAAGAGAAGTCCGGCTTCTTCGAATGCACGTTTCTTGCTGGTGGCTTCCACCCCCACAAGAACTTGGGCAACAGGCAATATGGATGAGAGTCGGTTCATGGTCGAGGCCGGATTATGCACCCGATCCGGCAAAAGGCTTTATTCCTGACCTGACCCGGTCGCGACATGACGGGTCTGGGTGGCCCAAGGGTGCAAAAGAAGGGCCGCTCGCGGCGGCCCAGATGAGAGAGTTTTGAATATCACATCATGCGCTTGGGCGCACTGTGGTGGTGGTCGGTGATGCGGTCTTTGTGTTTGACCACTTGACGATCGAGTTTGTCCACCAAATCGTCCACGGCGGCGTACAGGTCTTCATGGGCGCTTTCGGCAAACAGGTCATTGCCTTTGACATGGATGTTGCACTCGGCGCGTTGGCGCTTTTCCTTTTCTTTCTGCTTTTCGACGGTCAGCAGCACTTTCACATCGACCACCTGATCAAAATGCCGGGTGATTCGATCCAGTTTCCCCGTGACGTACTGGCGCAAAGCCGGGGTCACTTCCAAATGGTGCCCGCTGATGGTTAAATTCATAATCGTCGCCTCCATAGATTCAGGGTAGTGAAAGCCCCGCAAGAGCGGGACTCTGAAACCACCTTTGCGGGGTGGTTCAACCCCACTATGCGCCCCACGAAATGGAAAAGCAATACGCCTAAAACTAAACCTGTAAAGTCCGCCACTTTTACCCACAAAGCCCTGATTCGGTGCTATCGTTCGATTTGAAATGGAGATTTGAAACCACCTGTTGGGTACTTTTTACAGACCCACCCATCTCCTAGGGCTCAGCCCGATGGTTTCCCGGCCGCGCCGTGCAGGCGCAAATGCCCCGCCAGCCAGACGCTGAGCAAACTGGCCACCACCCCCAACAAACCCGCCACCCAGTACCCAGTGAGTTGCCCTTGCGCGTCGCGCCCGATGATGAGCCCAGCCACCAATGCGGCCAAGCCCATGGAGGCCGACTGCACGGCCGAATTGAGGGTCATGAAAGTGCCACGCAAACGGGGCTCAACCGCCGAGGAAATCATCGCCATACCGGGAATCATGCGCCCGCTCATGACCGTGAATAACAGCGTCGAGATGGCCAGCAAGCCCCACAAGGGCAGGCCTTGCGAGAGGGTGGTGGCCATCAAGGGCACGGTCACCGCCAAAGCCAGGCGCTGGAACATCAGGACCTTGCCGACCCGGTCTGTCAGGCGGCCAAAATAGCGAGCACTGAGCAAAGTAGCGAAGCCGCCGCACAGGTAGATCCAGGGCACCTCAGAAGCTTTCATGCCCGCGTTGGACTGCAGGTAAATGGTGATGTAAGGAATGACCGTGAAGGCCGCGAACATCATCAGGCCTGACACGGCGAATGCTTTGAGGTGGTTGGGCTCGGCCAGCACTTGGCCAATGCCACGCCAAACACTCACCCGCTCGGGGTGGTGCAAGTGCGCGTCCAGCCGGGGCAAGGTTTGCCAAGCCGCAAGCGCCAGCAAGCCCACCAGCACGGCGATGCCCACAAAAGGCGCATGCCAATTGAAATGCGCCGCCAAAAACAGGCCCAGCGGTACGCCCGCCACGGTGGACACGGAAAACGAAGTCATCACCACGCTCATGGCGCGACCCCGGCGCTCAAAGGGAATCACATCCGCCACGATGGTCTGCGACAGGGCCGACAAGACACCGCCAAACAAACCTGCGGCCACACGTGCCAACATCAACCACACATAGTCCGGCGCAATGGCGCAAGCGAGCGTGGCTAATCCAAACAGGCTGTACATGCCCAACAGCAGCTGCTTGCGGCCGAATCGGTCAATGTAGGTGGCGGCCATCAACCCCGAAAAGCCCGCCGACAAGGTGTAGGCCGAGACCAGCAGCCCAAACTGGGCGTTGCTGATGCCGAACAGGGCCGTGAACTGCGGCCCCAGCGGCATCATGATCATGAAGTCGAGGATGTGGGTGAACTGGATGCCAGCCAGCGTGAGGAGCAGCCAGCGCTCACGGCGCGGGGTCAAATGTGGGGTCATGGAACAATGCCGTTGAATTCTTTGAATCTAACACCCACGGCCTTTCACAGCTTCTGTACGACCTCAAATGCCCATTGACCCCTTGACGCCCGCCCCGCCAATATCACCTCTTGCATCGCCCTATTCTGGGCAAACGCACCCCGTGCTGGGGCTGGTTCTGATGGGTGGCGGCGCCCGTACCGCCTACCAAGCGGGGGCGCTGCAGGCCATTGGCCAACTGCTGAGCCGCACAGCGGAGCCCAAGCAAGCTTTCCCGTTCCAGGTGCTGGCAGGCACCTCGGCAGGAGCCTTGAACGCCACTTTTTTGGCCAGTAAAGCCATGGATGGCTTGGCCGGGCTGAACGACTTGGCGCATTTTTGGGCCCAGATCCGCACCGAAGCGGTCTACCGCTTGCCCCAAACTCCGCTGGACAAGTTCAGTCGATGGGCCACAGCGGTGGGTTTGCTGCGCTCAGCCCGTGCCCATGCCGCCGCGATGGACAGCTTGGCCCTGGTGAACACCTTGCACCAGGCGATTGCCCTTGAGAAGATCGACAAGGCCTTGCAAAGCGGCGTGCTGCAGGCCCTGGCCGTCACCGCATCGAGTTATTCCAGCGGCATTCATTGGACGTTTTGCCAAACCCGCGACGGCCAACCCATTCCTTGGAGCCGCCCAGGCCGACGCGCAGAGCAGCAACCCATCACCATCGAGCACCTGATGGCGTCCAGCGCCATCCCCTTCATTTTCCCGTCCACACCTCTGTGGGTCGACGGCGGCATGGAGTTTTTTGGTGACGGCTCCATGCGCCAGATCTCGCCCTTGTCATCGGCGGTGCACCTTGGGGCTGACCGGATCTTGGCCATCGGGGTAAGCCAACCCCAGCGGTCCAGCCTGGTGGCACCCACCCGCGCGGCGGGACGCCCCTCACTGGGCACGATCGTTGGCCACGCCATGGCCAGCGTGTTCCACGACACACTGGAGGCCGATGTCGAGCAGATCACCCGCATCAACCAGGCCCTGGACAGCCTGCCCGAGGCGCTCCGCGCGGACCTGCCCTTGCGCCCGGTTCAGGTGTTGACGCTGCAGCCCAGTGCCTCGCTCGACGCGCTGGCGCAAGCGCACGCCCATAGCCTGCCCCGCCCCATCCTCCGGGTGCTGGAAGGCCTGGGTGCCCTGCGCGGCAGTGGTGCAGCCCTGGCCAGTTATTTACTGTTCGAGCCGGAGTTCATCACAGCGCTGATGGCTTTGGGCCAAGCAGACGTTCAGGCCCGCGCCGACGAGATCCTGACTTTTCTGGCCCCCACACAGGCACATCCGGTGCGATAATCCGCCGATTCATTCTGGAGACACATTGCCGTGGAAACTACCCCGAGTTGGTAGCTTTCGAACGCCTTGAGCATTGGCCCATCGTTCGAAAGCTGCAGAAAACCCCTTCGCCGCCCCTTTGAACTTTTGGCACCTGGCCATTTTTCGGATTCGCCATGCTCAACATCTTCACACTCGCCAACGGTCGTCTCTTCCAGGAAGAGATCGAGTCACTGGAAGAACTCTCCCGCTTTCAGCCCATTTGGGTCGACCTGGAGTCACCCACCGTTGAAGAAAAACGCTGGATCAAACAATACTTCGGCCTGTCCATCCCGGAAGACGCGATGGACGAGGACATCGAGGAATCGGCCCGCTTTTACGAAGAAGACAACGGCGA
>JBIKHW010000315.1:0-4010 GCA_044361935.1 Limnohabitans sp.
ACCAGATCCAGCGGGATCTGGCCGAGTTGATTGCGCGCGAGTTGAAAGACCCGCGCGTGGGCATGGTCACGATCAATGCCATTGAGGTCACGCCCGACTACGCACATGCCAAGGTTTTCTTCAGTGTGTTGACGGGCAATCCCGAAGAAGCGACCGAAGGCTTGAATGCGGCAGCGGGTTTCTTGCGCAATGGTTTGTTCAAGCGTTTGCACATCCACACCGTGCCGACTTTGCACTTTTTGTTTGACCGCACCACCGAGCGTGCATCGGACATGAATGCATTGATCGCCAAGGCCGTGTCGTCTCGCGCCCAGGAGGACTGAGCATGAACGCGCCACGCACCAGGGTGCAGCGGCGCCCTGTGCACGGGGTGCTGCTGCTCGACAAACCGCTGGGTCTTTCCAGCAACCAAGCTTTGCAAAAAGCCAAGTGGTTACTTCGCGCGGAAAAAGCCGGTCATACCGGAACGCTCGATCCTTTGGCCACAGGTGTGTTGCCATTGTGTTTTGGCGCGGCCACCAAGTTCAGCCAGCAGCATCTGGATGCCGACAAGACTTACGAGACCACGGTAAGGCTCGGCATCAAAACCAGCACGGCTGACGCCGAAGGCGAGGTGATCGTTGTCCGAGAAGTGTCATGTTCGGCGGGTATGGTGGTGGAAGTTTTGGATCGGTTCATGGGACCGATCAGCCAAGTGCCGCCGATGCACAGTGCCTTGAAAAAGGACGGCAAGGCCTTGTACGAATATGCCCGCGAGGGCGAAACCGTGGAGCGCGAAGCGCGAAACGTGGTGATTCATGACTTGGATTTGCTTGACATGCAACTGCAAGGCGATGACCCTTTTTTGCGTTTGCGTGTTCGGTGCAGCAAAGGCACTTACATCCGAACCTTGGGTGAGGACATTGCCGAGGCCTTGGGCTGTGGCGGCCATTTGAGCGCTTTGCGCCGTGTGGTCACCGGTCCTTTTGAAGAAGCCCAATGCGTGACTTTGTCCGCACTGGAGAACATGGTGGAAGACCAGCGGCTGGCGGCCTTGCAGCCGGTCGATGTGCTGCTACCGGGCTACACCGAAGTGAGTCTGGACAGTGAGAACGCAGGGAAATTTTTGAGTGGGGTGCGTCGCCGCGGCCCTTGGAATGATTGTGATCAAGTCGTGGTGTATGGAGAACATCCTCGTGCCTTGCTGGGAACAGCACATGTGCACGGCGGCGAATTGATTCCGGGTCGATTGTTGAGCCCGATCGAAATTCAACAGATTTTGGAAAAATCACCTGTCAACGAGCCTTTGTTGGCCGAGCAGGTTTAAAGGAAGAGAAAGCATGAGCAAGCAAATTCGCAACATCGCCATCATCGCGCACGTTGACCACGGAAAAACCACCATGGTGGACCAGCTGCTGCGTCAATCCGGTACCTTTGCCGAGCACGAAAAAATCGTGGACACCGTGATGGACAACAACGCCATCGAACGCGAGCGTGGCATCACCATTTTGGCCAAGAACTGCGCCGTGAGCTGGGAAGGTACCCACATCAACATCGTGGACACCCCCGGCCACGCGGACTTTGGTGGTGAAGTGGAACGCGCTTTGTCCATGGTGGATGGTGTGGTTTTGCTGATCGATGCGCAAGAAGGCCCGATGCCCCAGACCCGCTTTGTGACCAAAAAGGCCCTGGCCTTGGGCCTCAAGCCCATCGTGGTGGTCAACAAGGTCGACAAGCCCGGTGCCAACCCCGACAAAGTGGTGAACGCCGCTTTTGACCTGTTTGACAAACTCGGTGCGAACGACGAGCAACTCGACTTCCCCGTGGTGTACGCCTCCGGTATCAACGGCTGGACATCCCTCGAAGAAGGCGCACCCGGTGAGCAGTGGGGCCCCGACATGTCGGCCCTGTTCAACACTGTGCTCAAGCACGTCAAACCCAACTCAGGCGACCCGGCTGCGCCGCTGCAGTTGCAGATTTCCGCACTCGACTTTTCGACCTTTGTGGGTCGTATCGGGGTGGGCCGCATCAGTCAAGGCACCATCAAGCCCAACATGGACGTGGTGGTGATGGAAGGCACGGACGGTTCGACCATCAAAGGCCGTGTCAACCAAGTGCTGACCTTCCAAGGTTTGGACCGCGTGCAAGTGACTGAAGCCGGTCCTGGCGACATCGTCTTGATCAACGGAATTGCCGACCTGAACATTGGCGTGACCGTGACCGATCCGACCAACCCCACGCCACTGCCCATGCTCAAGGTGGACGAGCCAACGCTGACCATGAACTTCTGCGTGAACACCAGCCCCTTGGCCGGTCGTGAAGGCAAGTACGTCACCAGCCGCCAAATCTGGGACCGCCTGCAAAAAGAACTGCAACACAACGTGGCCCTGCGCGTGAAAGAGACCGACGAAGACGGTATCTTTGAAGTGGCGGGTCGCGGTGAATTGCACCTGACCATTTTGCTGGAAAACATGCGCCGCGAAGGCTATGAATTGGCTGTGTCCAAGCCCCGCGTGTTGTACCGTGACGTCAATGGCGAGCGACATGAGCCCATCGAGTTGGTCACTGCCGACATCGAAGAAACACACCAAGGCGGCGTGATGCAAGCTTTGGGTGAACGCAAGGGTGAACTGGTCAACATGGAACCCGATGGCCGAGGTCGTGTCCGTTTGGAATACCGCATCCCAGCCCGTGGCTTGATTGGTTTCACCAACGAATTCCTGAACCTGACCCGTGGTTCTGGCCTGATCTCCAACATCTTTGACGGCTACGAGCCGCACAAAGGCGAGATCGGCGGCCGCAAGAACGGTGTGCTGATCTCCATGGACGACGGTGAAATTTTCACCTATGCCTTGGGCAAGCTGGACGACCGTGGCCGCATGTTCGTGAAGGCCAACGATCCGGTGTATGAAGGCATGATTGTGGGTATCCACAGCCGTGACAACGACTTGGTCGTCAACGCCACGCGCACAAAGCAGCTGACCAACTTCCGTGTGTCCGGCAAAGAGGACGCGATCAAGATCACCCCTCCGATTGACTTGACACTGGAATACGGCGTTGAATTCATCGAAGACGACGAATTGGTCGAGATCACGCCCAAGAGCGTACGTCTGCGCAAGCGTTTCTTGAAAGAAAGCGACCGCAAGCGCAACAAGTGATCGGTTGACCACCATGCGCATGACACACGGTTTGGCCGTCTGGACCATGGTGGGCTGCACCGCCCTATGGTCCATGGCCGGGGTGGTAACGCGACACTTGGAGGAAGCCCGCAGCTTTGAAGTGACCTTCTGGCGCAGCTTTTTCACGGTGGTGTCTTTGTTGATCATCCTGCCTTTGTGGCAGGGCAGGGGGGTGTGGTCCCGTTTGCCCTGGCGCAATCGGTATTTCTGGTTGTCCGGCTTGTGCTGGAGTGTCATGTTCACCGCGTTCATGGTAGCCCTGACACTCACGGCCGTGGCCAATGTGTTGATCACCATGGCCGTGGGGCCTTTGTTCACCGCCTTGTTCACGCGCGTATTTTTACGCCACCAATTGCCTTTGCGCACTTGGGTGGCCATTGTGCTGGCGGGTATCGGCATTGGCTGGATGTACGGCACTCAGCTGAGTTTGGGTGACCCCAACTTTTTGATCGGCTCCTTGGTCGCATTGTGTGTGCCCATCGCGGGCGCCGTGCAGTGGACCTTGGCGCAAAAAAGCCAAAGCGATGGCCACAGCCTGGACTTGGTGCCCTCGGTGTTGTTAGGGGCTGTTTTTTCCACCTTGCTGACACTGCCTTTGGCCATGCCGTTTCAGGCGTCGACCCATGACGTGGGCTTGCTCGCCATTTTGGGTTTGTTCCAGTTGGCAATCCCCTGCGTGTTGTCGGTGGTGTGCGTTCGTGTGCTCAAAGCCCCTGAAGCGTCCTTGCTGTGTCTGCTCGAAATCGTGTTTGGCATCGCATTGGCCTGGTGGGGGGCCAACGAAGCGCCTCAAATGAGCGTATTGTTAGGAGGGTCCCTGGTCCTGGGGGCTTTGCTCATGAACCAATGGTT
>JBIKHW010000316.1:0-3997 GCA_044361935.1 Limnohabitans sp.
ATGAGCATGCAGCTGGCCCGCATGCTCAAACAAGCCGGGCAAAGCGCTCCTGAAGTCAAGCCCGTGCTCGAGGTCAACCCCGAACATGCGCTGGTCAAGAAGCTCGACGGCTCGGTCCACTTCCACGACCTGGCCCACATCCTGTTTGACCAAGCCCTCCTGGCCGAAGGCGGCTTGCCGGCAGACCCAGCGGCTTACGTCAAGCGGGTGAATGCACTGCTGAGCTGATCGACTGGGGATCACACCGAAGGGCCAGCCATGCTGGCCCTTTTTTTGTTGCATCGCACCAGTAACGAACAAGACAAGCCCTCCCCCAGCCATCGGCTAAATTGGCGCAATGCACACCCTACCTGCCGACCCGTCTCTCATCGACTCCCGCCAAGCTGCCTGGCGTTTGCTGGCCACGCTGGGGCTGGTGGTGCTGGGCAACAGCAGCATGTACATCGTCTCGGTGGTGCTGCCTGCGGTGCAGACCGAGTTTGGAGTGGGACGGGCTGACGCTTCGCTGCCTTACACCTTGATGATGATTTGCCTGGGTCTGGGCGGCCTGATCACCGGCCGCCTGGCCGATCGGCATGGCCTGACGCCGGTTCTCTGGGTGGGTGCTTTGGCCGTGTGTGGTGGGTTTATCTGGGCTGGCATGTCAGGCAGCATCTGGGCCTTTGGCCTGGCGCACGGCTTGATGGGTCTGGTTGGCAGTTCATCGACTTTTGCACCCCTGATGGCCGACACCGCTTTGTGGTGGAACCGACGCCGCGGCATTGCGGTGGCGATTTGCGCCAGTGGCAATTACATCGCGGGCACCATCTGGCCGCCGATTGTTCAACACGGTGTGGAGACGGTGGGCTGGCGGCAGACCTACATCATGCTGGGTATTTTTTGTGGCGTAGGCATGTTTTTGCTGGCCATTTTGATGCGCCAGCGCCCGCCGCTGGTGACCCTGACACCGGCCAACGCCAGCACTGTGGTCGTGGACCGCAGCCGTCCTTTTGGACTGAAACCCGCCCACGCCCAAAGCCTGCTGTTTGTCGCAGGGGTGGCGTGTTGCGTGGCCATGTCCATGCCGCAGGTGCACATCGTGGCCTATTGCACCGACTTAGGGTTTGGCGCGGCACGCGGGGCCGAGATGCTCTCGCTCATGCTGGCCAGCGGCATCGTCAGTCGCCTGGTGTTTGGCGTGATCAGCGACCGCATTGGCGGCATCCGCACTTTGTTACTCGGGTCGTTCTTGCAGGGCTTGGCGCTGCTGATGTTTTTGCCTTTTGATGGCATGGTGCCGCTGTACATCGTCTCGGCCATGTTCGGGCTGTTCCAGGGCGGCATCGTGCCCGCCTACGCCATCATCGTGCGCGAGCACTTCGACCCCAAAGAAGCGGGGGCTCGCGTGGGTTCGGTGATCATGGCCACCTTGTTGGGCATGGCGCTGGGCGGCTGGATGTCGGGCTGGGTCTTTGACATGACGGGCAGTTACCACGCGGCTTTTTTGAATGGCATCGCCTGGAACTTCCTCAACCTGTGCATCGCCGGGTGGCTGTTTTTGCGGGTGAGACAGGCTGAAAGACGCAGCACACAGCGCTGAACCCTTCCGAGAGAATGGCTGAAAGCACCCCAAAAAGGGCGGTCTGAGCCCGTTCACATTTGCTTGCATTTGAGGGGCAAAAGAGTGATCCAATGCAGCCCATGGACACCTTGAACCCGCTCTCTTTGTCGCCTGCCAACGGCCCCAAACACAGCTCAAAACACAACCCCGAACGCAAGCCCCAACGCGCCTTTCATCACCTGGGCGCTCTGGCGCTGGCGGCAGTCCTGGCGGGTTGCAGCGGCTTGCATACAGGCGCTGGCATCAACGTGAACGTGCCCATCTTGCCGGGGGTGTCGTTTGGCGTGAATGTGGGCACCGGCGGCGTCAATGCAGGCGTGAACGCGCAATCGGGACCTGTCGGGGTGGGCGTGGGCGTGAATACCTCGGGGCAAGTCACCGGTCGCGCCGGAGTTGAGACCAGCACCCCAGGCCCCGTCAGTGTGGGCGGCGGGGTTGGGATGGGTGGGGTTATTTACGATCCCAAGAAATAAACCTCAGCCCAAGCGCACGCCACTGGCCCGGTCAAACACATGCGACTGATCGGCCTGCCACTGCAAGTGCACCGCATCGCCCACATGCGCTTGTAAAACACCCGGCACACGGGCCGTCAACTTGCCTGCCGCCGTGTCCACCGTGGCATAGGTTTCAGGGCCGGTGGGCTCGATCATGCAAAGCTTGCCGGGCAGGCCTTGGTTGGCAAAGCTGATGCTTTCGGGGCGCATGCCATAGACCAAGTCCACACTGCCGTGCGCTTGCACAGCGGCGCGTTGCGCGTCGGTGATGGCCAGCTCCACGCCCTGGGCCATAAAAGCCTGGCCAGCCCGCTGCGCGTTCACCATGTTCATGGCGGGTGAGCCAATGAATTCGGCCACAAAGCGGTTCGCCGGGTGGTTGTAAATCTGCGCGGGCGTGCCGAACTGTTGCACCAGGCCGTCTTTCATCACGGCAATACGGTCTCCCAAGGTCATGGCCTCGACCTGGTCGTGCGTCACATAAACGGTGGTGGTTTTGGTGCGCTGGTGCAGCAGCTTGATTTCGGCGCGCATTTCCACGCGCAGCTTGGCGTCGAGGTTGGACAATGGCTCGTCAAACAAAAACAACTTGGGGTCACGCGCCAAGGCACGGCCCATGGCCACGCGCTGGCGCTGACCGCCCGAGAGTTGCCCGGGCTTGCGGTCCAGCAGGTGGCCAATTTGCAGCATGGCCGACACACGGTCCACGGCGGCTTTGCGCTCGGCCTTGGGCACTTTGCGGATCTCCAGACCAAAGGCGATGTTTTGCGCCACGGTCATGTTGGGATAGAGCGCATAGCTCTGGAACACCATGGCAATGTCGCGGTCCTTGCTAGGCAGGTTCGTCACATCGCGCTCGCCGATGTGGATGCTGCCGCTGGTGGGGTGGTCCAGGCCCGCGATCATCGACAGCAGCGTGGATTTGCCGCAGCCCGAGGGACCGACCAGGATCAAAAATTCACCGGCTTCGATTTCCAGATCGATGCCTTTGAGGATGTGGACCTTTTCGTTGTAGGTCTTGTGGATGTTGCGAATGGCAAGAGCGCCCATGATCTTTTTCCTTTAGCCCTTGACGGCGCCAGCCGTCAGGCCGCGCACAAAATATTTACCCGCCACCACGTACACAAACAGGGTGGGCAAAGCTGCGATCAAGGCCGCAGCCATGTCCACGTTGTATTCCTTGACGGCGCTGGAGGTGTTGGCCAAGTTATTCAAGCCCACGGTGATCGGCTTGCTGTCTGCGCCCGAGAACACCACGCCGTACAAAAAGTCGTTCCAGATGTTGGTGAATTGCCAAATCAGTGTGACCACCAAAATGGGCAGCGACAGCGGCAGCACAATGCGGCGAAAGATCATCCAAAAGCCCGCACCGTCCAATTGCGCGGCCTTGATCAACTCGTCCGGCAGGCCGATGTAGTAGTTGCGGAAAAACAGCGTGGTCGATGGGATGCCCGCTACGACGTGAACCAACATCAAACCCCACACCGAGCTGGCCAAGCCCAGCCAACCCAGCACCTGGCTCATGGGCAGCAGCACCACCTGCATGGGCATGAACACACCAAACAGCATGAACGCAAACAAGGTCTCGCTGCCGCGAAACTTCCACTTGCTGAGCACATAGCCATTGAGCGAGCCAATCAAGGTGGACAGCAGCACCGCAGGCACCACCAACAACACCGAGTTCCAGAAAAATGGCTTGAGTCCCTCGCACTGCACGCCAGTACAGGCGCTACCCCAGGCTTTGAACCACGCGTCCAATGTAGGCGCTGTAGGCAAACTCAACAAATTACCAGTGCGCAGCTGCTCAGCATCTTTGAGCGAGGTGGTCAGCATCACATAGAGCGGCACCAGAAACCAGGCCGCAAACAGCAGCAGCACGGACCACAAAATCATTCGATGAAAA
>JBIKHW010000317.1:0-3975 GCA_044361935.1 Limnohabitans sp.
CTCCCATTACTTTGTGCCTGACCATTGGCAATCGGCCGCAAGAGTTACGTCAGACGCTACTGAGCTTGCAATCGCATGCCAGCTTTGAAAACATCATTGCAGTCAACGACTTTCGCGATGAACCCAGTAATGAGGTTTTCCGCGAGTTGTGCCCAACGGGGAAATTGGTCCTCCTTGATGAGCGAGTGGGGCATCATCGCGCCGTCGACGCAATGTACCAGCACATCAACACACCGTATGTCTTTCATTGTGAGGATGACTGGTTTTTTGACGCTGCCCCTGATTTTTTGGCAGCCATCGGCTTTCTCGAAGACCCAAATACATCCGTGGTGTGTTTTCGCAATGCCTTAGATGTACTGCGTGACAAACCCGGCGGCCTAAAACCATCAATACATGTGTTCCAGAAAAATTCGGGACTGAGGCTTGACCATCTTCACCCGCTCTGGCATGGATTTTCCTTCAACCCGCATTTAACAAAACTGGCCCTTTGGCAAAAACTCGGTGGTTTCTCTCGTTTTGCCAGTGAAAAAGAAATTTCAACCTCTCTTCGCGCTGACAAACGTTTCGTCGTGTACACCGAACCTGGCGCTTGTCGGCACATCGGTGATGGGGTCAGCGTAAGTGGATCAAACCACAAGTCCTTGTTTAAACGCTTCAAACTCTGGCTTCGATCCAAACGTTAGCACCCCCACCATGTGCCCTGACCCCTCATCACTCATCACGGTGTCCAACCAGACCCTTTACGAGTCCAAACAGTTACCAGCTTGCATTCTTAAAGGCACTGTCTCCACCGAAGTCATCATCACGACTTATAACAACCCCCAAGCCTTACACTTTGCCTTGCTTGGCCTGGCTGGGCAAAGCACCCAGGCCTTCACGGTTTGTGTGGCAGACGACGGCTCCGGGCCCGAGACACAGGCCGTGGTGGACCGCTGGCGTCAGCACTGGGGCCAAGCCAGATTCAGACACATCTGGCATCCGGACAACGGGTTTGCCAAGAACGAGATTCTGAACAAGGCGATTGCCTCCTCGCAGGCCGATTACCTGATCTTCATTGACGGCGACTGCGTGGCCTCACCAGGCTACATCCAGCGGCACTTCGACCTGCGCCAGCCCGGTCAATTCGTCAGCGGCAGCCTGATCCGCATGCCCTTGCATGTCAATGAACTGCTGAACGACGGCCTGATCACCACGTGTGAAATTTTTCAGCTCCACTGGCTCAAGGCACACGGCTGCATTCGCCGCTTGGGCTCTTGGCTGAAAACCGCCACCTTGCCGCTGACCTTGGCTGATTTTCTGGAGCGTATTTCACCCGTGAAAAAAGTCTGGAATGGATGCAACAGCAGCGGCTGGCGCAGCGACCTGCTCAAGGTCAATGGTTTTGACGAATCCATGAAATACGGTGCCGAGGACGTTGAAATGGGCGTACGCCTGAACAACGCCGGCGTCATTGGCAGGCACAACCGTTACACCGCACCTTTGCTGCACATCGAGCATTCGCGAGGTTACGCCGACCCTGTGGTGGCTGCCAACAACAAGCGGTACATGAAGTCAGTGCGCCGCTCTGGCAAAGCCTGGACACCCCAAGGCATTGTGAAAACCGACGCCCCCACCGCATCCACCCCAGGCTAGTCATGCACAGCGATTCACCCCACTCACCCCGCCTGAGCATTGGCATCCTCACCAAAAACGAAGCCCGGCTCATTGGCCGCTGCATCGAGAGCGCTGCCTTTGCCGACGAGGTCATCGTGCTCGACAGCGGCAGCACCGACAACACGTTGGAGATCGCCCGCAGCCTAGGGGCTCAAACCTTCGGCAGCGAAGATTGGCAAGGCTTTGCGGTGCAACGCAACCGCCTGCTCTCTCATGTGCGGGGCGATTACATTTTTTTCCTCGATGCCGATGAGATTATCTCCCCAGAGTTGCGCGACGAAATCATCGCCATGGTCCGATCTGGTGCCCAAGGCGCCTGGCGGGTGCGCTGGACCGTGGTCGCATTCGGCCATGTACTGCGCCACTTCAAGTCCGGCTCGAGCATGGAGCGGCTGTTCAGCACCGCCTTGATCGACCATTACGAGGGCGTGGTTCACGAGACCGCTATCCTCAAAACCGACAAGCCCGTCACGCGGGGCATGCTGCAATATCGGCTGCTGCACCACTCGCGCCAAAGCATTCGTGCCAGTCTGGAAAAACTCACGCAATACGCCATGCTTGGCGCGGCCAAACGGCACGCAGCTGGCAAAAGGGGGGGCGTGCTGCGGGGCATGGCTTCGGCCGTGGTGCTTTTCACCCGAACCTATGTTTTTCGCCGTGCCTTCCTTGATGGCGGTCCTGGCTTTTTGTACTGTTTTTTCGTGGCGCTTGAGTGTTTCTTCCGCTATGTGGCGCTGCATTATGACCGCGACATGCTCAGTGACAACGTGAGCCGTTGAACGTTGGCATCGCATGTCAAAGCCCGCCCCCGCTTTTTCACTCGCATTTTTTTTTGGCTTTACGCTGGCCTTGGTCCTGGCCTTGTCTTCGCTCAACAGCAAAGCCATGGGCTTAGCCTGGTTTTTGCTGGTCGTGGCGGGCGGCTGGGTGGCCATGACGCGTCGCCATCGCTTGGCTCCATCAGTTGCTGTGCCGTGGGCCATGCTTTGGTTGATGGTGGCCACCCTGTCGCTCTGCCTCAAGGCTGTTGGGGTTTTTTATTGGTCTGACCCGTGGGACGAACGGCATGGCGAGTTGCGTCTTTTTTTTGGCGCATTGGCCGTTTACGCATTGCTGCGCTTCAAACCACTCGATCGCAGCACCCTGATTTTGCTGGCGCACAGCCTGACGCTCAGCAGCGCTGCGGGGCTTGTTTGGGTTCTTATTTTCGGTCGATGGGATGTCGCCTCTCACCCGATTCCATGGGCTGGAGCCATGGCCATGGGCAGTTCTTTGCTCCTGGCCCTTTCGCTCAAGTCTGACTTTTCGCTGGGTCAACGGCGCACTTGGCTGGCAGGGGGGCTTTTGGCGCTCATGGCCGTCATGGCAAGCCAAAGCCGTGGGGCTTTTGGCATCGTCTTTTGGTGGTTTGCAGTGGGCCTGCACCATGCCTGGCATATTTGGGCCAGCAAGCATTCGGCGCCAAATCCGACAAGCTCCAAGACTCGCCGTTTGGCATGGGTGGCTGCCGCGCTCATCGGCTTCTTGGCTTTGAGTCAAACCCCTGTTTTGGAGCGCCCAGCCCAATCGTTGCAAGACGCCGTCAACGAAATCCGCGTGTCCAGCCAATCCACCACGCAAGGTGCTAACAGCTCGGTGGGTGCACGGCTTTACATGTGGCAAAACAGCCTGACTGCCATCGAAGCATCACCCTGGGTGGGCCATGGCCGTGAGGGCCGCATCGCGCTTTTGCGCGAATGGGCCGATGCCGCGCAATCCGATGTCGTCAAACAGTTGGGCCATGTGCACAACGAATACTTGCACCAAATGGTGGACCACGGCCTATGGGGACTGAGCAGCCAGCTGGTCGTCTTGGCTGGCCTGCTCTTCATCTGCTGGCAACTTTTTCAGCGTCGCTGCACCGTTGCTGCTTTCTCTCTCGCTGGCATCGTGTTTGTTCACATGACCGCCTGCATGAGCAACGTCAACTTTGCCCACAATTACTACACCGCCAGTTTTTCGTTGTTTGTGAGCTTGAGTTTGTGGTTGTCGCTACTCGAACCTACTGAGATTGAATGCTGAAAACAACAAAGGGCCCGTTAGGGCCCTTTTTGGGGGGGTGCGATCCCGGATTTAATTGTCACCCCGGGCCTGACCCGGGGTCCATCTTCGGTGTCTTTGCAACCGGCATTGCTCAGCGTGGATACCGGATCGAGTCCGGGATGACATTGGGGAAAGATCTTAGCGGTTAGTGGATGGATCCCGGATCGAGTCCGGGATGACATTGGGGAAAGATCTGAGCGGTTCGTGGATGGATCCCGGATCACGTCCGGGATGACAGAT
>JBIKHW010000318.1:0-3972 GCA_044361935.1 Limnohabitans sp.
TCATCATCTTGGACAGCGGGCCGCCCTCGGTGTGCTCGGGCGCAATCTTGAGGTAGCCGCCCACATGGTGCTGCACCAGTTCTTTCACATACTCTGGCGACTGCACGGCCAGGTCGTAACGCAGGCCAGAGCCGATCAAGATCTTCTTGATGCCCTTGAGGTTGCGCGCCCGGCGGTACATGTTGATCAGCGGGCCGTGGTCGGTGGTCAGGTTCTGGCAGATGCCAGGGAACACGCAACTGGGTTTGCGGCAGGCCGATTCGATCTCGGGGCTCTTGCAGCCCAGGCGGTACATATTGGCCGTGGGGCCGCCCAAGTCAGAGATGACACCGGTGAAGCCTTTGACCTTGTCGCGGATGTCTTCCACCTCGCGGATGATGGACTCCTCAGACCGACTTTGGATGATGCGGCCCTCGTGCTCGGTGATGGAGCAAAAGGTGCAGCCGCCAAAGCAGCCGCGCATGATGTTCACACTGAAGCGGATCATTTCCCACGCGGGGATTTTGGTCGCGTGGTCGTGGCTGCCGTTTTCGTCGGCATAGCGCGGGTGCGGGCTGCGGGCATAGGGCAGGTCGAACACCAAGTCCATCTCGGCGGTGGTGAGCGGGATGGGCGGTGGTGTGATCCACACGTCACGGGCGGTGGTGCCTTCGCCATGCGCTTGCACCAAGCAACGGGCGTTGCCGGGGTTGGTCTCGAGGTGCAGCACACGGTTGGCGTGGGCATAGAGCACGGCGTCTTGCTTGACCTGCTCGTAGCTGGGCAGGCGGATCACGCTTTTGTCGCGGGGCGGCACTTTGTGCGTGCCTTTGCCGCGAAGCGCAGGGTTGGGCACAAAGTTGAGCGGCTGAATGATGGGCTCAATAGCGGCTTTCACCGTGCGGGCCTGGGCCACAGCGGCGGACAAATCGGCCTCGATGTTTTTAGCGTTGTGGCCCTCGGCCACTTCTTTGGCTTCTTCCTCGCGGGCGCAAGTGGCGCCCTGCTCCCGCGCTTGGTCCGAAATCATCAAGTAGGGGTTGATGTGCGCCTCAACGTGTCCGGGCGTGTCCACGCTGGTGGAGTCGATCTCGAACCAGCCTTCGGGCGTTTCGCGACGCACAAAGGCGGTGCCGCGCACGTCGGTGATCTGCTGCACGGGCTCGCGGGCGGCCAGGCGGTGGGCGATCTCGACAATCGCACGCTCGGCGTTTCCATATAAGAGCAAGTCGCACTTGCTGTCCACCACCACCGAGCGACGCACTTTATCGCTCCAATAGTCGTAATGCGCGATGCGGCGCAGGCTGCCTTCGATGCCGCCCAGCACGATCGGCACTTCAGGAAAAGCTTCGCGGCAGCGCTGGCTGTAGACGATGGCGGCGCGGTCAGGCCGTTTGCCGCCCACGTCGCCCGGGGTGTAGGCGTCGTCGCTGCGGATTTTGCGGTCCGCCGTGTAGCGGTTGATCATGGAATCCATGTTGCCGCTGGTCACGCCCCAAAACAGGTTGGGTTTGCCCAAAGCCTTGAAGGCCTCGGCGCTGGTCCAGTCGGGCTGGGCGATGATGCCGACCCGAAAACCCTGGTTTTCCAGCATGCGACCGATCACGGCCATGCCAAAACTGGGGTGGTCCACATAGGCGTCGCCCGTGACCAGAATGATGTCGCAGCTGTCCCAACCCAGTTGGGTCATTTCCTCGCGGCTCATCGGCAAAAACGGTGCCGTGCCAAAGCGCTGCGCCCAGTACTTGCGGTAACTGGTCAGCGGTTTGGCGTCACGCGGGAAAAAGGAAACGTCGACAAAGGCGTTCATGGGCGGGCATTCGGGATAACCCGCTAGTGTAGGGGCTGAGCGTTGGGCCTGAAGCTGGCGCGGGTATTTGCCCAGCGTTCAAGACGCCCTTTGGCCTGCTCCAAGGCGCACCACCCGTTCACAGGTCTTTTTGAGCCCGCTCGATCAAGTCGACAAAGGTGGGCGCATCACCCAACTCTTGGGCTGCCAGCAAGGCGAGCTTGACCAAAAAAAGTTCAGATTTTTCGGGGCCTGCGGCGTCAATGGCCATGGCCAATTGGTCGTAGGCGGTTTCCAGACCGGCAATGTCCAGACCAGTATTCGGGTTCATGGGGCTTCTCCGGAGGTGGCTTGTTCAAGGGCGGCGTCTAGGCGCAGGGCATCGAGGCACAACCAGCGGGCACAAATGTGTTGGTCGGGGCGCAACAGGTAAGCAGCGCCAGGCGCGGTCACGCCGTAACGGCTGTATGCCCGTCCTTGCGGATCGGACAGCACTTGCTGCCAGGGCTCATCGGCCAGGCTGGCCTGCAGGCCCGCATTCGTGTCCGCCTCTTGGGTGATGCAAGTGATCTTGATCGGCAAGCCCTTGGCCCGCCATTGGGCCGCGCTGGCCAGCACATCGGCGGGCAAGTCGGCTGCCGCGCCAAACCACAGCAGGTCAAAACCCCCGCCCAGATGGTCCAGCAAAAACTGCTCTGGCGTCAGCCGCACATTGAGGGGTGGTGCGCCATGCGCGGGTCCAGCCGCGAACTGGGCGTTGTCATCCAAGCGGCAGTTCAGGCTGGAGTGGCTGTATTCGTGAGGGCGCGAGGTGCGCCAGTGGTAGAGCGGTCGCACAAAGGCTTCGGTGAGCGAGAGCGACAAGACGGCGTCGCGCAGCAATCGAAAACCGCGAGTGGGCGGTGTCATGAAGCGGGTGCTTTTGCCCGCTTCTTCGATGATTTCCCAGGCAGCGCCCACCCGCTCGGCGCTGTAGTTGGCCAGCAAGGCGCTGGAGGCCTGCCCACGGCAAACCAGGCCCAGCCGCCAGGCCAAAGCCTGCGCGTCCTGAAATCCGGTGTTGGCCCCCCGCACGCCAAAGATAGGCAGCAAATGCGCGGCGTCACCCATGAACAAAGTGCGGCCCACCAGGTAGTCGGGCAAGGTGAGCGTGCGGGCCGAATACACCGAGGACCAGTCCATCTCCCAAGGCTTGTCGGCGTGGCCGAT
The DNA here is from genome assembly GCA_044361935.1 of Limnohabitans sp. Classification (GTDB taxonomy): domain Bacteria; phylum Pseudomonadota; class Gammaproteobacteria; order Burkholderiales; family Burkholderiaceae_C; genus Limnohabitans_A. Next base: position 2,978 of record JBIKHW010000318.1, read on the forward strand.
CATCGCCAATTGCGCGTTGATGCGGGTTTTGAGCGACTCCGGCGACAAGGCTTGCTCGGGCGTTTCGCCTTCAGGCAGTTGGTAGTCCACGCGCCAGATGCCCAGGGGCTCGCGGTGCAGCAACACGGTGTTGCCGCGGTTCCACTCCGGGTCAAAAAAGGCCAGGCGCTCGGTGGGCAGAGGCAGGTCAATGCGGATATCGGCAATGACAAACCGGCCTTCGTAAGACGCGCCTTCAAGCTTGAGGTCGAGCATGCTGCGGATGCCCGAGCGGGCCCCGTCCGAGGCGACCAGCCACTCGGTGCTCAGGGTGTAAGGGCCCTCGGGAGTGTCAACTTGCAGTTGGGCGTGGTCGGTTTGCTGCGCCACCGCCGTGACGCGGTTGCCCCAGCGTAGATCGATCAGGGGGTTGGCCTCGCAGGCTTCAACCAAGTACTGCTCCACAAACTGCTGCTGCAGGTTGATCATGGGACCAAAACGGTCGTTGTCGTCGTGCGGGGCTTCCATGCGAAAAACACGCTCACCCCTGTAAAACGAGTTGCCAAAGCGCCAGGGCAAGCCGTTTTGCGTGACGCGATGGGCCACGCCCACTTGCTGCAGGATTTCCATGGAGCGGCGGGTGAACACGATGGCGCGGCTGCCCTCGCACACCTGCTGCTCCGATTCCAACAAGACACAAGGCACGCCATAACGGGCCAACTCCAGTGCCGCCGTCAGGCCTACCGGACCACCACCGGCAATTACCACACGCTGCAAAGCCTGCGCCGGGTGCTCAGAAGGCACCCAAGGCTGGTGCACGGTGTAGTCGTAATAAATGGAGCGTCGGGGCGTGTTGGCCGGTTGGTGCATGGTGGCTCTTGGTGTGTTCGCGACAGGGTCGGTGGAGGGTGAGTTTAGACAAAAGCCCCCAAACAGACCGTCACCTTTTGGGGACGGACTTAGCACCCTCTGGCGCGAGCAACCAGGCCACCAAGGCTTTGTGGCCCGACACGTCC
>JBIKHW010000319.1:0-3968 GCA_044361935.1 Limnohabitans sp.
CTTCAGCGTGTGTGGTCGGCCTTGGGGGCCAACTGGTGCGGTAGCCGAACACAAGCGGATGATGAAGATGATCCGAAGGCTCACCAAAAAGTCTTGATGGGCTGCTGGACCTTTACTGCCCAATTGTCACACCACAGCGCGCATGGCGAAAACGCGCTGGCACCCTGGCCCAGCGTATGTTGGAACGGTCGTCCCTGTTGACGCAGGCATGATTCAAAGAAAACCCGTATGCCATGCACATGGCCCGCCTCACGCTCATCTTGGCCGATCACCATTTTTGCAGCATCGAAGGCGACCGCAAGCTGGGCGATGCGACTTACAAGGCCTACGCCAACACCGACCGCAGGAAAGAGGGCAGTCCCTTGAAGCAGCGGCTGGACGAACATCTGATTGGTGTTGAAAAGGGCGCCCACAGCATCGCCCGCAGCTTGCCACAACTCGATGCCAGCTTGCCGCGCATTCACAACCACCGGGCCTTCAAGCAAAGCAGCGGTAGCGCCCGATTCGCTTGGCAAGACAAAGCCTTCGACTTGGCCACTGCCTTGCAAGGCAGTAGCGAAAAACAAGGCTTTTTCGGCGTCAACATGGCATCGACAGGATGCGGCAAAACTTTGGCCAACGCCCGCATCATGAACGAGCTGGCGCACCCGCAAAAAGGTGCACGATTCACTGTTGCGTTGGACTTGCGCACCCTCACCTTGCAAACTGGCGATGCCCTGCGTGAGCGCATGGGTTTGGGCTCTGACGAGTTGGCTGTGATGGTGGGCGGTGGCGCAGTGCGGGCACTGCACGAGCACAACAAAAAACAAAGCGCGGCAGCCAATGCAACAGAAAACACCTTGGAAAGTGCAGGCAGCGAATCGGCCCACGACTTGCTGCCCAGCAACACCCATGTGCAATAAGAAAACACGCTCCATCCCGGACCATTGAGCGAATACCTGGGCGGCAACGATCCTCAAAAACAAGCCGCGCAACAACTCCTGCATGCGCCCGTGCTGGTCTGCACGGTTGACCACCTCATGCCCGCGTGCGAAGCCACACGCGGCGGGCACCACATCGTGCCGATGCTGCGCTTGCTCACGTCCGACTCGGTGTTGGACGAGCCCGACGACTTTGGCATCGAAGACCTGTATGCGCTGGCGCGCCTGGTGCATTGGGCTGGTTTGCTCGGAAGTTGTGTGCTGCTGTCCTCTGCGACGTTGCCACCCGCCTTGATACAAGGCTTGTTTGCTGCCTATCTGGCGGGACGGCAAAGTTTCCAAAAAAACAGGGGCCAACCGGGGCTGGCTGCTTCGGTCCGCTGTGCATGGTTTGATGAAAACGGTGCCACCCACAGCGATCACGCCGATGAAAACAGCTACTTGAAAAGCCACAGCGCCTTTGTCCAAAAGCGCGTTGCGCAATTGACGGCACAACACCGCACCGATCAACGTCGACAAGCGCACATCGTGCCGGTGGCCATTCAAGCCAGCAGCACCCCACAGATTCGCCGCGAATACGCCCAAGTGATTTTGAAAGCCGCTTTGGATTTGCACCGGAACCCGCAAAACCACACGGCCGACCAAATCACCACAGGTCAGCCCAGTGGCCAACGCGTGAGCTTTGGCCTGGTCCGCATGGCCAACATTGACCTGCTGATTGACGTGGCCATGGCTTTGCACAACATGCCCATGCCCGAGGGTGTGCTCATTCATTTGTGCGTGTACCACTCGCGCCACCCGCTCTTGGTGCGCTCGGGCCTGGAGCACACCATCGACCAAGCGCTGCAACGCCGTGGGCAAGACAAAGATCCAATGGCCCTATTGAGCAAGCCTGCCATCCGAGCCGTCATGGATGCACACCCCGAAGCCGATCACCTGTTTGTGGTGCTGGCCACCGCCGTGGCCGAAGTTGGGCGCGACCACGACTATGACTGGGCCGTAGTCGAGCCCTCGTCCATGCGCAGCATCATCGAGCTGGCTGGCCGCGTGCGCCGCCATCGGACAGGTGCAGTTCAAGAGCCCAACATCGCTTTGTTGTCGCACAACCTCAAGGCTTTGGAAAACCCCGGCGGTGCTGCCTTCACCCGGCCTGGCTTTGAAACTGAAGGTCATCCGTTGGTGGCACACGCGCTGCCCTTGCTGGTAACGCAGCCATCACCGCCTGGACCGTGCTCCCTTATATGACTGAATTAGCGGAGCTGGTGGAAGCCAAAGACCAGAGCATGGATAAATTGGCGCGGCGGTTTGGGTCTGTGGGTTTACCCAAAGGGCGAGGGCATCAAGTATGGAGTTGGCATGCGCTGCTGGGGTTCAGGCGCAAAGATTGAGCGTGTGCTTTGGAAAGCACCACCAAATAAAAAGGGCCCTAAGGCCCTTTCCTTGATTCTCGTTGCCAAGAATCTTGCGAGTTTCCGTTACCGCTGCTGGTGTGCAGACCTGTATTGCTACAGGCGGCTGGTTCGTTTACTCACTCGCTCTCGAACCGTCTGGTCAATATACTGGCAAATTGTGGTCATGCCATATCAAAAGCAGGGCTATAGCTTGGGTCGTTTCGTGGGGTAGCTGCACCGTTCACTGCCGCATTGACAGCTCAGATAACTACATCGTCACCAAAATCTTGTACGGCCTGGGTTCCCTGCCGCATTGGCAGTTCAGAAAAAAGTCGGTGAGCGCCAAGACAAGCGCAAAAGGTTCTCTGACGCTTATGCCGCTCATAAATAAAACCCCCGTGCAACAATCTGCTGTCACTCAGATGCACGCATACCTCGTGGTTTTTGGTGCAGAATTGTTATTTTGATTTCAGGCAGGCAACACAATGCAACCATTCCACTTGGCTTTTCCGGTCACCTCTTTGGCAAAGGCCAGAGCGTTTTATGGTGATCTTTTGGGTTGTCCAGAGGGCCGCTCCAGTGAGCACTGGATCGACTTCAATTTTTACGGCCACCAAATCGTGGCGCACCTGAGCCCTTCAGAGGCGGGGCACCACAACACCAGCGCGGTCGATGGCGACAACGTGCCGGTGCGCCACTTTGGTTTGGTGATGGAAATGGGCCAGTGGGAGGCCATGGCCGATAAGCTTAAAAAAGCGGGCACCTCATTTGTCATTGAGCCGCACATCCGCTTCAAGGGGCAGGTGGGCGAACAGGCCACCATGTTCTTTCTGGACCCGTGCGGCAATGCGGTGGAGTTCAAGGCGTTTGCCAACCCCGAAAGCCTTTTCGCCAAGTAAGCCGCAGCGCCTGTTTCAGGGCTTCAAGGACTGCATCACCTGGGCGATGCAGTCGTTGGTTTTGGCAGCGTCAATCCACCGCATGATGCAGACCAATTCCATCACGGGGTCGACCCAGGTGATGGAGGACCCCGCGCCAATGGCAAACCACGATGTGCGGGGCGCATCCTTGAACAGAGCGCCATCTTTGTTGAGCCAAATCAGGAAGCCGTAATAGGGCGCGATGTCGCAGGGCTGCTGCATCATGTGCAGCCATTGTTTTGACAAAATTTGTTGGCCTTTGAATTGGCCTTGACCCATGAGCATCAGGCCAATCAGCGCTTGGTCCATGGCCGAGATGGAAACGCCGCCACCCCAGTGGCTGCCGCCCGGCACCGACATCATGCGTTGGCCATTGACCTCGGTCCAGCCTTGTTCGTAACCCACCCATTGAAACGGGTCTGAACACCCCAGAGGTTTCCGGAAAAATTCTTCAAACACCTCGGGCAGCGGGCGCTTGAACAAATGCAGCAAGGCCAATGAAAGTTGGTTGATGCGCACGTCGTTGTATTCATACCGCGAGCCCGGCTCGCCCAGTGGCCGAGCATCGCCTTTTTGGCCGTCGGCTTGCCCGGTTTGGTAGGGCAGCCAGCGGTAGCGGTCGACTTGTTCGGGAATGCCCAAACAAGTGCCTTCCCATTCGCTGGTTTGTTGCAGCAAATGGTGCCAGGTGATGCGCGAGAGCCGATCGCCCTCAAAGCCAATGCCGGGGCATTGCT
>JBIKHW010000055.1:0-12952 GCA_044361935.1 Limnohabitans sp.
AAAGTCCACAAAGTCATGCATCAAGCCACAAGTTTTCGTCACATCGATCAATTTCGCCTGCTCGGGCACAGACAACAGCTTCAGCGGATTTTCGTTGTACAAACCAAATCGGGTCCAGCCAAATTTGGGGTAAGCCGTTTGTGCACGCCAGTCGGCGTAGTGCTGCTTGAAATACGTCTGCATGCATTGGTCCGTGGCCACCAAAGCAAACAAGCACAAAATAAACATGGGACGCAACTCGGCTTCTATGTCATCTAGGTCGTCTTGGGCGCGAAACCAGTTTTTGCCGCCAAACTGGATCAAATCCTTGTCGTTCAAAATTTCTTTGAGCACTTGAGGCACTTCGGTGAATTGCAGCTTGCCGATATCGCGTTGAAAACCTTGATTGAAATAACTAACGATGCTCATTTTTTGCCTTTCGATACAAAAAAATGAATTCAGCAGATGACCATTTGAAAAACCAAGGGACCGACAAGAATTCAATTGCGTCCCTCAAAAATCCGAATATTTACCTTTCATCGGATTTGTTGTTTTCATTTTTTATGACATCTTAATAATTAATTTTTAAATTCAAAAGTCCATTAGAGGGTTATTACATTTTGTTTCAAATTCACAAGTCTGTCGACGCGGGCATGAAAAAGGCTCGGCCACAAAGATTAATCTCCCCACCAGACGGAACCACTGGTAAGAAAAAGTCAGCCCCAAAACCCAATCAGCCCCCCGGTCGCACCATCTGGCAAGTGCTGGGCATGCGGGCCTGCTCGGCCTTGATCTGGCGCACCACTTTGAAGCCGTAACCCGAGCCTTCCACGTCAAACGGCACGCCGGGGGTGCCCTGGCGCGCCATCACGCCCACCACCAAAGGCTGCTGAAACTGGTGGTCTTGCGCGCGCATGCTGCCGGTTTGCCCGGCGATGCTGACACGGGCTTTTTCCAGTTGCATGGCCACAGCCACAGGGTCAGTGTCCCCGGCTTTTTCCACCGCCTGCGCCAGCGCCTCGATCATGAGTTGCATGCGCACATGCACATAGTCTTCGGACGGTTTGGGAAAGCGTTGGCGGAAGTCTTGGTAAAAATGAGCGCTGGCCTGGCCCGGCACATTGGGCAGCCACTCGGCCACAGCGATCACTCGGCCCACCCCTGCTTCGCCAATGGCCGCAGGCGCGCCTAGGGCGTTGCCATAAAAGGTGTAGAACTTGCCTTCGTAACCGGCCTCGCGTGCGGCCTTGACCAAGAGAGTCAGGTCATTGCCCCAGTTGCCCGTGATCACGGCCTGTGCACCGCTGGCCTTGATCTTGGCGGCATAGGGCAAAAAGTCTTTCACCCGGCCCATGGGGTGCAGCTCGTCGCCCACAATCTGAACGTCCGGGCGCAACACACCCAATTGACGCCTGGCCTCTCGCAACACGGCCTGGCCAAAGCTGTAGTCCTGGCCAATCAAATAGGCCGATTTCACGCTCGGGTCTTCGCGCAGGACCTGCATGAGTGCCGCCATTCGCATGTCGGCATGGGCATCGAAACGGAAATGCCAGAAACTGCATTTTTCGTTGGTCAAGGCCGGATCAACCGCCGAGTAATTGAGAAACAGCACACGCCGGTTGGGCTCGCGCTCGTTGTGCTTGTTGATGGCGTCGATCAGCGCTGCCGCATTGGCCGAAGAGTTGCCTTGCAAAACGACCTGTGCGCCATCGTCAATGGCCGATTTGAGCGCCGACAAAGCCTCTTCGCTTTGGCCTTTGCTGTCGTGGCGTGTCAGCATCAGGGGACGCATGCCCTGAGCCGTTTTGACGCCTCCGCGGGCATTGACCCGCTCGACCGCCCAGGCGATGTTGCGCACCACAGATTCACCGGTGTTGGCAAAGGGGCCACTGAGGCCTTCGATCAAGGCCAGGCGAATGGGTGCGGGTGACTGGGCGTGGGCAACAACAGAACACAGAGCAGCGGCACAGGCCAGCAGCGTGCGACGCGAGAAAAGGGGCATTGAATACATGGCTTAACAGACGCAGGGCCAAGAACCGGCCCACACAAGCAAAGGGGCGGAGTTTAACCAGTCAAGGCACACACCTTCGGGTTAACCCGAATTCAAACGGGGTTTGTCCCAGGCGTCCTTGGAAGCGTCAAGACCCGGCCAGCTCGTGCAGCGGCCAGCGCGGTTTGACGTCAAAGCTGTAACGCGCCTCGGCGGTTTGCGCCCCGGCTTGCAATCGCATGGCCGCGGCCATGGCGATCATGGCGCCGTTGTCGGTGCACAGGTGCAGCTCGGGGTAATGCACCCGCACCCGGGCTTTGGCGCAGGCGGCATTGAGCTGCGCCCTTAACTCGCGGTTGGCTCCCACGCCCCCGGCCACCACCAGGCGCTTCATGCCGCTGGTTTTGAGCGCGGTCATCGACTTTTTGACCAGCACCTCCACGATGGCCGCTTGGGTCGATGCGGCCAGGTCCGCCCGCTCAGGTGCTCCTTCTGTATGGGCGGCAGGGCCGATTTTTTGGCTCTGGGTCAGCACAGCGGTTTTGAGGCCTGCAAAAGAAAAGTCCAGATCGCCACTGTGCAGCAATGGCCGGGGCAACTTGTAGGCCATGGGGTTGCCCTCCTCGGCCAGCCGCGACAGGCCTGGCCCCCCGGGATACGGCAGGCCCATGAGCTTGGCCGATTTGTCAAAAGCTTCGCCAGCCGCGTCGTCAATGGTTTCGCCCAGCAGCTCGTAACGGCCCACGCCGTCCACCCGCATCAACTGCGTGTGTCCACCCGACACCAGCAGGGCGATAAAGGGAAACTCAGGTGAGTCTGTGCTCAAAAACGGGGAGAGCAAATGCCCCTCCAAATGGTGCACGCCCAGCACCGGTTTACCCAATGAAGCGGCCAGTGCACAGGCCACGCCCGAGCCCACCAAAAGCGCCCCAGCCAGACCCGGCCCCCGGGTATAGGCCACCACGTCGATGTCGGCCAACGTAGTCCCCGCCTCGGCCAGCACTTGCCGAGTGAGTGGCAGCACACGGCGGATGTGATCGCGGCTGGCCAGCTCGGGCACCACACCGCCATAGGCCTGGTGCATCTCGATCTGGCTGTAGAGCGCGTGCGACAACAGACGTGGCATGGCAGCCCCGGTGGTTTCCACCAAGGCCACGCCCGTCTCGTCACAAGATGATTCGATACCCAAAATATGCATGGCACCGAGTTTAAGCGGGCGCTGAGGGCCAACCGCCAGCTTTGTCCATAATCCAGAAAGAAGCCTGCCCCATCTCAATGGGCTTGGCAGAAACACCGCTGCAATTCAAAGCCCACAACATGACCACACTGCGACTGATTTCCTCCATGGCCACCAAACCGCTGCTGGCCGACTTGGTAGCGCTGTACCAGGCGCAAGCCCCGGACGTGCACATCGAGGTCGAGTCGGTCGGCGGCGTGGATGCGGCCAAGCGTGTGCAAGCGGGCGAAGCCTTTGACGGGGTGGTTCTGGCCAGTGACGCCATCGAGAAACTGGTGGCCAGCGGCCATGTGGTGGCAGGTAGCCGGGTTGATTTGGTCCATTCGGGCGTCGCCGTGGCCGTGACGGCTGGCCAGCCTGCGCCCGACATCAGCAGCGAAGACGCGCTGCGCCAAGCTGTGCTAGCCGCGACCTCGGTGGGCTTGTCCACCGGCCCCAGCGGAGTGCAATTGCGTCAACTGTTTGAGCGCTGGGGCATCCTCACACACATCGAATCGAAGCTGGTGCAAGCCAAACCGGGCGTGCCCGTGGGCGCCCTGCTGGCCCAAGGCGAGGTGGCGTTGGGCTTTCAGCAGCTGAGCGAAATGCGCGGCGTCACCGGCATCAGCGTTCTGGGGCCCCTCCCCCCGGCGGTTCAAATCATCACCACCTTTTCTGGCAGCGTGGCGGGCCTGTGCACTCAGCCGGAATTGGTGCGCAAGCTGCTGGCCTTTTGGGCATCACCCGTTGTGACACCGATGAAATTGCAACACGGCATGAGCCCTCCCTGACCGGCCCACAACACCCCACAAAGCCCATGCAGAGAACGTTGGGTGTTGGGGTCGCCGTCATTTGACATATGCCAAATATGTATTTGTAGAGAACAACTGGAGATCAGAAAATTCAAAGACTTTGCTCTTCTGAACCTTCATGACCTCTATTTCTTCCCCACGCTGCACCTTGGTCGGTGCGGGCCCGGGTGATCCGGAACTGCTCACACTCAAAGCCGTCAAGGCCATTGCCAGCGCCACCGTCATCCTGGTGGACGACCTGGTCAACGAGGCCGTGCTCGAACATGCCTCCCCCACTGCCCGCATCGTGCATGTGGGCAAGCGTGGCGGCTGCATCAGCACGTCTCAGGCCTTCATCGACAAGCTGATGATCCAGGCCGTTCAAGATGGCGAAAATGTCGTGCGCTTGAAAGGCGGCGACCCGTTCATCTTTGGCCGGGGCGGGGAAGAAGTCGAACACCTGCGTGCAGCGGGGATTGATGTGGCCGTGGTCAACGGCATCACTTCGGGACTGGCGGGCATGAGCAGCCTGGGCGCCCCGTTGACCCACCGAGAACACGCACACGGCGTGGTGTTTGTGACGGGCCACGCCAAACCCGGTGACACGGGCACCGACTGGGTCCAGCTGGCCCACACCGCCCACCAAGCCAAGCTGACCCTGGTGATCTACATGGGCGTGAGCAGCGTGGCACACATCCGTCAGGGCTTGCTCAGCGGGCTCCCTGCCCAAACGCCCGTGGCCGTGGTGCAACACGCCAGCTTGCCCACACAACGAGAAGCGCTGACCACACTGGAAGAATTGGTCAACACCGTGCAGCGCGAACAGCTGCAAAGCCCCAGCATCATCGTTGTGGGCAATGTGGTGCAAGGTGCCCTGGCTTGGCAGCAGGTCGAACCACAGGCCACCGCACAGCGGGTCGCTTGAGCCACAGCCCTTGTGAGCGTGAGCCACGCCGCGCCAATGGCTTTGACAACGATGGCTGCTGATCCATTTGGCGTTCGACCCCAGGACATTCACCACAAGACCACACGCCCACATGGCGGCAACAGCCGATCACCGCCTTGCCCCTTACACTTCTGAGCCATGAATACATGGGACGTGGTGATCGTGGGTGCCGGGGCTGCCGGTTTGTTTTGCGCGGGTGTCGCAGGACAGCGCGGCCTGAAAGTGCTGGTGCTGGATCACAGCGACAAGTTGGCAGAAAAGATCCGCATCTCTGGCGGGGGGCGCTGCAATTTCACCAACCGCTTGCTCGATGCATCGGCGCCGCAAAAACACTTCATTGGTCAAAACCCGCACTTTTGCCGTTCTGCCCTGTCGCGTTACACGCCGCAAGACTTTATCGATTTGGTGCAAAAGCACAACATTGCTTTTCACGAAAAGCACAAAGGCCAGCTGTTTTGTGACCGCTCGGCCGAAGACATCATCCGCATGCTGGTAGCCGAGTGCCAGGCTGGCGGCGTGACGCTGCGCAGCAGCTGTGGCGTGCAAGCGGTTCGCCAATTGGCCGATGGCTGCTATGAACTGGATACGGCACAAGGATCGGTGCAGACACGCTCGCTGGTGGTGGCCACCGGCGGCTTGTCTATCCCCAAGATCGGGGCCTCGGGCTGGGGCTATGAGGTGGCCAAGCAGTTTGGCTTGCGCCTGGTCGAGCGCCGACCGGGCTTGGTGCCCTTGACCTTTGATGGCGACGCTTGGGCGCCTTATGCCCAACTGGCAGGTTTGGCTTTACCCGTCGGCATCAGCACGGGTGAGAAAAAAGCCCGCATGCAGTTTGACGAAGACTTGCTGTTCACACACAGAGGCTTGTCAGGCCCTGGCGTACTTCAAATTTCAAGCTATTGGCAAGATGGCAGCCCCATCCGCTTGAATCTGGCACCTGAGGTCAATTTGCCCGAGCGCTTGCAAGAGGCCAAGCTGCGCTCCAAAAAACTGCTGGGCAACGAACTGGCCACGCTGGTACCCAGCCGTCTGGCCGAGGCTTGGGTCAACCAGGACCCGGCCTTGCAACGCACCTCCGCAGATGTGCCCGACAAAGCCCTGAACAAACTGGCCGAAGCACTGTCGAACTGGACACTCACACCAAACGGCAGCGAAGGCTACAAAAAAGCCGAAGTGACACTGGGCGGGGTAGACACCCGTGACCTGTCTTCACAGACCATGGAATCGAAACAGCCTGGGCTGTATTTCATCGGCGAGGTGATCGACGTGACCGGATGGCTGGGTGGCTACAACTTCCAGTGGGCATGGGCCAGCGCACACGCCTGCGCGATGGCCTTGCCCAATCCTACGGCCCCTTGAACCTGAGCACATCAGACCAGCTGAGGCGTGGTGTTCATCATGGAAAGATGGGCTGACTCTGCCGCTTCTGAAGCCAACTCCACGCCTTCAGCCCGAAAACGCATGCAGATGTCAAACAGCAACTCGGACACCAAGGCCATCTGGCCATTGCGAAGATCATTGATCCAGAAGCTGATCTCCAGCGTTACCTCTGCGGCGGCCACACTGGCGATCAACACATCGCCAGGGGGATCAACCAGCACCCGGGGCGATGTTTTGAGCGATTGCATGATCAATTGCCGCGCAACTGGATAGTCGGCGACGTCGCCGATTTTCAGCAGAAAGGACACCCGGAAGTCATCGTTGCTCAAGGTATGGTTTTGCAATACGCCCTTGATCAGGCTGCTGTTGGGAATGAGGCTTTCGGTGCCCACCGCATCGCGCACCACCAGGGCTCGGCTGCTCATTTGCACCACCCGCCCAGTGATGTTGTCGATGGTCACGTAATCACCCACCTTCAGGGCCCGCTCCAGCAGGACGTTCAAGCCGCTCACGTAATTGACCACAAATTCCTGCAGTCCAAATCCCAGACCAATGCCCATGGCCCCAGCAAAAGCGGCCAGGGTGGTCAAATGGATACCGGAGCTGACCAGCACACCGATCAAGGTAAACATGAAAATCCCCATGCTGAACAGCCGGGTCAAAATCAAGGCATCGTTGCCTTGAAGGGTCTCTTGACGAACAAAGCGCTGCAGTAAACGCGCCACCAAATCGGCGATTTGGCCAGCCACAGTGAGCGCCACAATGCCCATGATCAAGCCTGTGGCGATGTTCGCCCCTTTGAAAACTTGCTCACCTATGGAAAATTGAATGGCCTGAACAAAAGCGGTGATAGGCTGAAAAAAACCAAAAAAGGTTAGCACTGCCGCCACCACGAACGACCACTCGATCATGAACAAAAAGATGCGCAATAGCTCGTGCGGATGCAAGACATGTCGAAAAAACCAGCCCGCCATGCGGATGGTCAAAACCCACAATGTCAGCGACAACACTTTCCATAAAACCAACAGGTCGTGAGCGGTCCATCCCCACAGTAAGCCCGCCCCCAAAAAGGTGGCCAAAGAAGCTGCAACGAACACCGCAGGCCCCATGGTCTGAAGACCTGCCATCCACAACTGCATCAACCTCGTACCACACACCACCTTTCGACGCAACAACCGCCAGCGCAGCAGGTAAGCGGTTGCAATGCTCAGCACACACAGCGTGCACTGCACCACAAAATTGGACAAGGACAGATTGAGGTAAGCGTGGTAAGCCATGGATTGGTAGAAACCATCGCCACTCATCACGACCTGGTCGATCCGCATGAAACTCAAACTCATGACAGCGCTGCCCTAACTCAAAAATTAAAGCGTCGACCTAATTGCAGAAACACGTTGTAGGCACTGCCAGAACCCCGGGCTGCACCCAAGTAAACATCGCCCACTTTGCTGTCCACCGCAATAAAGAGGGTGCCGCTGTAACGGGTGCGAATTACTTCACCCCGGCTCCATGCGTCGCCGGCCTCCAGAACAGTGCCCACATACGTTCTTTGATTGAACACGCCCCCATCGGACAAACGGTACATGTAGGTACCTTGCACATGGGCCAGATCACTGCCGGACAACTGGCCCATACGATAAGCCCCCATAAACTGGAACCCCCCCAAGAACAACAGACTGGGGGATTGGCATTTCTGACAATCCTGCGTGACTTGGTCTCGCGCCAGATTCGCTCCGGCATTAAAAATGTGGGGACCCACTGAGTGGGCCAATTTGACGCTCAACCGCCCCCCCAGGTAGGAGTTGCCAGACAGCCCTTGCTCAACGCTGGCGTTGACGAAATAGCCGCGTGTTGGAAAGCTGAGCGAATCCAGTTGATCAATTTGAAACTGGGTTTTAATGCCTTTGTATTTAAAGACCGAGGACTGGTCCAGGTTCATCTCTAAAACATCAAAGCTGGTCTCAAACTTTCTGCGAATGGTGCTGGAAGTCAAACCCAATTTAATGTTCGCCTTGCGCTCATAGTCGTACACCAACTGGGCATCCATTTTTTGAAATGTCTGGTTCACATAGGCCAACTTTTGCTCACTGAAATCATGACGATCGAGCGCTGTCCGATAAAGCGGCAAATTGTTGCTGTCCCAAGAAATACCCGTCTCCAGACTCCACCGTTGACCCAACGGTTGGTACAGCCGCGCGGCAAGCTCGGACTGAGTGCCCAGTCGGGCATCGATTGACAACTCCAAGCCCGCTGCCGTCAACCACGGCCGGCGATAACCCAGCCCTAGAGAAAATTGAGTGACACCATCTAATTCGCTGGAAAAACCCAACGTTGTCTTCATGAAGTGGGGGCTGTAGGGTTTTTCACGAACTTGAACCACCAAGGTGTATCGATCCCCTTGCTGTTGCTCCAGGCTGTAGCTGACCAAGTCAAAAAATCCGCTGGTGTAGAGCTGATCGATGTAGCGCTCGGTTTGCGCCGAAGAAAACTCCGACTCAAGCAGAGGCGACATGACCGATTGAATGTAAGGCTCAGAGACATCCTTGTTGCCTTTTGCTTGGATGGCGACGATGCGTCTTTCCCGCTGATCAAATGACAGCTGCTTGGATGGTGGAAAAGGCACAGATCGGTTCCATCCGGGCTGCAGGCGTTCCCAACGATCATTGACAGCAGAAACTGCCAACTGACCACGACGCACGATTTCGGCTGCACGGTTGAAGTCTGCGAAACCGACATCCTGCAGCTCCGGTGCCACCAAAATATCTTGTGGCCTCAGCAAGGCCATGTTCCGCTTTTCGTTTTGACGGATCAGGATATCGACCATCCGGTTGGCCACTACCAGTGCATGACTGACCTGATCTGTTTTGCCATCATCGAAGCCCCCTGAAAGGTAAGAGGCAACAACAACGTCGGCCCCCTCTTGCAACGCAACTTCAACAGGCAAATTGGCCACCAACCCGCCATCCACATAGGTCTCACCCTCCACTTCCACCGGCGCAAAAACCGCAGGCGCCGCCATGCTGGCGCGGATCGCAAGATGCAAGGCACCACGATCGAACACCTTCATTTCCCCGTCCCGATAACGGGTGGCCACCGCTCGGAAAGGAATTTTCAGGTCATTGAAATTGACCTGAGGTGGTATGTGGGACGTGAGATCTTGCAAAAGTGCCAGGAAACGCTGACCGTCGCTCACACCGCGGGCAAAACTTGGCGCACCATTTCGGATGCCAAACTCAAAGTCCACCGGGTATTTTTGTTGGTGTTCGCGGGTGCGCGATGGCAACTCCAGCCGATTGAGTTGGTCAAGTGCCACCTTGGCGGGATCGAGGCCGCCAACCACCCGTTCAATTTCATCGGTGGACAGACCACTGGCATACAAGCCCCCAATCACCGCCCCCATGCTGGTGCCCACAATGCGGGAAATGGGAATGCGCTCTTCTTCAAGTCTTCGCAATACGGCCAGATGGGCAAAACCCTTGGCACCACCACCGGCCAACACCACCACAACTGAGGGTGGCTTCAATGACTCAGCAGGCAGCGACTGCGCCCCAACACCCAAACTGAGCACCCAAGTGCTGAAAAGCATGAGCAGCCGTTGGATTGTCAATTTTTCGTACAAGATGCCGCTCACTTTCATCAAAATGAATTCGAATGTCTGGCTATTTTATCGGTTGCCATTTCAAAAATGCGTTTGCAACGCCTAGGGCCCAGTCGTGGCCACGGCTGAAACCCCATCCTCCAAGATCAATGGGCTTGGTGACTCTTGAGCACAACAGCCCAAGCAGGGTTAAGACATCGCCCCCCCACAGAAGTTGCACTCTCAGCACTGCAAGTTGGCGTTATAATCACAGGCTTTGCTGGCAAACCCCCGTCTGCCAAATACTAGTTCGTGACGGGGAACCGCCGGAACTGGCTTTCAAGGGCCCGATCTCCCTTGCTTGCGCAGCCGGCACATTTTTTGGAAACTTTGATTCAATGACCACCATCCGCGTGAAAGAAAACGAGCCGTTTGACGTTGCCCTGCGTCGCTTCAAGCGCACCATCGAAAAACTCGGCCTGCTGACCGACCTGCGTGCTCGCGAGTTCTACGAAAAGCCAACGACCGAGCGCAAGCGCAAGAAGTCGGCTGCTGTCAAGCGCCACTACAAGCGTGTTCGCAGCATGCAGTTGCCCAAGAAGATGTATTGATCTTCCCTTTTGCTTGACCTGTTCCAGGTCTGCAAACAAGCCCGCTAGAGGACGCTCAGGCGGGCTTTGTCATTTGTACCCATTCACATTCCTCCCAGGAGCCTTCCATGAGCCTGAAAGAACAAATCACCGAAGACATGAAAACCGCCATGCGGGCCAAAGACGCTGAGCGCCTGGGCACCATCCGCTTGCTGCTGTCGGCCATGAAGCAAAAGGAAGTGGACGAGCGCATTGAATTGGACGACGTGGCCGTGGTGGCCATCGTGGACAAGCTGATCAAGCAGCGCAAAGATTCGATTGCCGCTTTTGAACAAGCAGCTCGACAGGACTTGGCCGATAAAGAAAAAGCCGAGATGGCCGTGCTGCTGGCTTACCTTCCTGCGCGCATGTCGGCCGAAGAAGTCACCGCTGCCGTGCAGGCCATCGTGGCCGAGTTGGGCGCCAAGGGTCCTGGCGATATGGGTAAGGTGATGGGCGCGGTCAAGGCCCAACTGGCTGGCAAGGCCGACATGGGCCAGGTGTCGGCTGCGGTGAAAGCCGCACTGGCAGGCTAAAACCGGAATTTAGCCGGCCTGAATCAGGGCACTGTCTTTCAAACAGCCTATGAAGATGCTTTGCTGCGTCTTCAAGCGTTCCTCGCGCAGGCGAAAACAGCACATCGGACCACTGAGCAGCGTTTCGGGTGAACGCAGTGCACGCACCTGCGCAGTGGCTTCAAACAGCTTGGCCTGCTGATGGGCAATGGCCCACAACATCGGGGTTTGACCGAGCAAACTCAGGGCCAGCAAGGACGAGTCTGTTTGCAAATCAGGCCCCTGCCCCGAGCGATCACCATGGCGGTGAACGGACAGCATTCGGTCAATTTTGGGGCGCAATGGGGTCAGAGGCGGGGGCAGCACCCAGGCCTCCTGGGCCAGATCCGTCCATGTGAGCTTCTTTTTTTTGTGAAGGCGGTGACCCACGCCGGCGAGGATGGTGCTGTGCTCCTCGTACAAAGGCGTGACCTCGACCAGGTTTAAATCCACCCGCAATTCAGCGTGCGCCAGCATGAGGTCAATGCGGCCATCCAGAAGTTGTTCATAAAGCACTTCCAGTGGCTGCATCTGGGTGATGAGCAGCACCTGTGGCAAGATTTCACGCGAGTGCGCCATGGCGCGAGCCAAGACTTCCGGCGAAAACGCAGCCAGCACGCCCACACGCATCTCAGCGCTGACACCCCCGGATAAGCCCAGCAAATCTTCTTCGGCCAGATCAATCTCGGCGAGCACGCGGTGGGCGTGCTGTATGAGGCTCAAACCCGCCACAGTGGGCACCATGCGCTTGGTGGTGCGCTGAAACAAGCTCAGCTGCAATTGATCCTCCAGCTGGGCCAGCGCCCTGGAGGCTGCCGGCTGGGTGGAGTGCAAAATGTCTGCGCACCGACTCAGGTTGAGCTCGCGGCCCAGAACACTCACCAAGCGCAGTTGTTTGAGCGTCAGCACCCGTTGTAAATTGAAAGCCATGATTAATCATACCCATTCAGGTATGAATCAGCCCCAATTACTCATTTGTCACACCAGACGTGACTTTGAATAATGGCCACAGTCAAACCCCGTTTGACCTGAATCTACAAAACCCAGGAGACCCCTCACCATGCCAACATTTCCGGTTTCTCGACGTGCGGCCCACACTTTGCTGGCCAGCCTGATGCTGACCTTGGCCTCTGCCGCGATGGCTCAAAACTACCCGAGCAAAAGCATCCGCATGGTTGTGCCCTGGCCACCTGGAACGCCTGCTGATGTGTCCGGCCGGATTGTGGCTGAGAAAATGAGCACCGCTTTGGGGCAAGCCATCGTGGTGGACAACAAACCTGGGGCCGCTGGAACCATCGGCATGGCCGATGCGCTGCGCCAGCCTGCCGACGGTCATACCCTGTATCTGCTGTCCTCGGCTTCATTCGTGGCACCTTTGCTGTTTCCGGCGCAGTCCATTCAGTTCAGCCAACTCGAGCCTGTAGGCCATATGGCCTGGAGTTACAATGTGCTGGTCACTCCGGTCACCAGTGGCCTGAAAGGCCCCGCAGACATTGTGCAAACGGCCAAAGCAAAACCTGGCACCTTGAGTTTCGCATCCGGTGGCAATGGCACCCCCGCCCACTTGGCGGGCGAACTGTTCAAGCAACAAGCCGGCATTGTGACCACCCATGTGCCCTACAACCAATTTGGCCTGGCCATTGGGGACCTGATCGCCGACCGCACCAACTTCATGTTTTTGACTGCCTCGGCCGCCATCCCGCAAATTCAAGGTGGCAAACTCAAGGCCATGGCCGTCACTGGCGCCAAACGCTTGCCTGCCCTGAAAGAGGTCCCGACGATGGCCGAGCAAGGCTTTGGTGACTTCGTGTTGCGCTCCTTTGACGGGATGATGGTCAAGGCCGGAACCCCCAAGGAAATCGTCGAGCGCCTGAACATCGAACTGAACAA
>JBIKHW010000320.1:0-3950 GCA_044361935.1 Limnohabitans sp.
CCTGGGGCACACCAAACCATTTCTCCAGCACACCTGTTTTCACAAGCGGCGTAGCCGCCGATATGGCCAACAAGGCACCCGCCATAGGCCACAACACAAGCCGCGCCCAACGCACCGCTTTTTGTTGCAGATCGCTTTCGGTTTTCATGATCAACCAACCGGAACCCAAAAGCACATAAGCGGCGGGCAAGGTGATGGCGATACCCAGGCTAAATGCCCAGCCCAGCGGTCCGCTGGCAAAGCCGGTGATATAGCTGCCGAGCATCCAACCCTGCGATGCACTGGCCATGAGCGAACCGGCGAAAAACGCGCGGTTCCAGAACGTCTTGTAACGCAGTGGTGCTTTCACGCGGAAGTCAAACGCCACGCCGCGCAAGATCAACCCGATCAGCATCACCGCCACCGGCAGGTAAAGTTCCTGCAGCACCAGCCCATGAGCCATCGGAAAGGCGATCAACAACACGCCCACGCCCAGGACCAGCCAAGTCTCGTTGGCATCCCAAAAAGGACCGATGCTGGCGATCATGGTGTCCTTCTCAGCGTCAGTCGCCTGCAACAGCAGCAAGCCGACGCCCAGATCGTAACCATCCAAAATCACGTAAGCCAACAGGGACAGCCCCATCACAGCCAGGAAAAAAAGAGGCAGGAATTCAGCCCAAGTCATGATCGCCTTTCAGATGCAAGGTTAGAGCCATCACACCCCCGCTTTGCCAAGCAGCGCTCCCGCCGTCGGTTCCTGCCTGTGTTCCTTGGGGTGCTCGGCCATGTACTTCAACACACCGACGTAAGTGACCAACAGCAGGCCATAGACCACCAGGTAAGCCGTCAGCGTGAGGGCGATGTAAGGCGGTGGCAAAGTGGTAGCGGCTTCGCTGGTGCGCATCAAGCCGTACACGAGGAAGGGCTGGCGACCGATCTCGGTCACGTACCAACCTGCAAGAGTGGCCACCCAGCCAGAGAAAGCCATGCCCGCGAGCACCCACAGCAGGGGCTTGGGCAGTGTTACTTCTGCCTGCCTGCGCTGCAGCCATAAGCGCCAAGCGGTGAAGCCGGCGACCAACAGCATCAACGAGCCCACACCCACCATCACGCGAAAGGCATAAAACACCGGCGCCACAGGTGGGTGTACACCCTCAAATTCGCTGATGCCCTTGACTTCGCCATCCAGGTCGTGGGTGAGGATCAAGCTGGCCACTTTGGGGATCTTCACCGCGTAGTGGGTTGTGCGTGCCTCTTGGTCGGGAATACCAAACAGGGTCAGAGCTGCGCCGCGCTCGGTTTCCCAAATGCCTTCCATGGCAGCGACTTTAGCCGGCTGGTGTTCCAGAGTGTTCAATCCGTGCATATCGCCCACAAGGATCTGCAGTGGCATCGCGCAAGCAGCCGTGAAGATGGCAGCGCGCAAGGCTTTGTGGGTACCGCGGGTGGCGCTGCCTTTGAGCAGTTGCCAAGCGCAAAGGCCAGCGATCAGGAACGAAGCAGTCAATGCAGAGGCGAGCAACTTGTGCGTGAAACGGTAAGGGAACGAAGGGTTAAAGACCACCGCCAGCCAGTCTGTGGGAAGGAACTGGCCGTTGACGATTTCAAAGCCCGCCGGGGTGTGCATCCAGGAATTCAGGCTCAGGATCCAGAATGCCGACATGGTGGTGCCAAACGCCACCAAAAAAGTGGCCGTGAGGTGGACCCGCTCACTCACCCTGCCGCGGCCAAAAAGCATGATGCCCAGAAAGCTGGCTTCCAGAAAAAATGCCGTGAGCACCTCATAGCCGAGTAAAGGCCCTGAAATATTTCCCGTGCGCTCCATGAAGCCGGGCCAGTTGGTGCCGAACTGGAAACTCATCACAATGCCTGAGACCACACCAAGGGCAAAGGTCAGCGCGAACACCTTGGTCCAGAAATAGTAAGCCTCTTCCCATGCCTGATCTTGAGTGCGAGCAAAACGCAAACGGAAGAACAACAAGAACCAGCACAGTGCGATGGTGATGGTTGGGAAGAGGATGTGGAAGCTGATGTTGGCAGCAAACTGAATGCGCGAGAGTATGAGTGCGTCGATGTCCATGGTCGCTTTCTTTGGGGTTCAGGCGGCGTCACGTGTCGGACTGACGTGCGGCGCTTTATTGCCTCGACCGGTAAGGCGGTCTTTGAGTTCGAGCACTTTGGCCACCTTGGTGCCCATGCCCATGAGCTGCATGGCCGTCTCGGGCGCTAGCTTTTGCACGTCGTCAAACCAAGTCATGAGCCGGTCAATCAGGTCATGCATTTCGCGCATGCGCTGCTGGGCATGTCGCTCTGCGTCGGTGGTGGGCGTCTCAAGCAAGGCGCTTCGCAGCATGGAGAGGGTGGGCTCGATTTCGCGGCGGCGGCGCTCTTCAGCCAGCACCCGGAAGATTTCCCATACGTCGGCTGGTGCCTCAAAGTACTCACGCCGGTCACCCGCTTGATGGCGCAAACGCACCAGTCGCCAGGCCTGCAGCTCCTTGAGGCCCATGCTCACGTTGGAGCGCGAAAAAGCCAGCGCCTCGGCTATCTCATCGGCGTTCAATGCCTGCGGCGTCACGTAAAGGAGTGCGTAAATCTGACCCACGGTGCGGTTGATGCCCCACTTGCTGCCCATTTCACCGAAGTGAGCAATGAACTCGCGGTTGACGGCTGGAATTTGATCTGAGATAGGCATGTCACTATTTTAGACATCTCTTCTGTATTTTCAGAAATAACTGAAAATTCAGGAATGTCTGCAAGGTTATACAACAGATGAACTTCGAGCCCCTTGCGATGTACGAACTTTAAGAATTTCAAATTGTTACCAATATTTTCATATAAATTATTTATTAATACATTAATTAAGCAAAAATTCAGCCCCGTCTCCGTGCACAGGGCACAGAACGAACTGAATGAGGAAACATGACATGAAAAAATGGCTCGCTACCTTGGCGCTTTGCACAACCGCTACCATGGGTTTTGCGCAAACAGCGACCGAGCTGATCGGTAAGTGGCAATTGGTTGACTACAAAGACCCTAAGGGTAAGACCATGAACATCGAGCGTGAACTGGGTACCACACAAGTGTTTCAAGTGTTTTCAGCCCCAAACGTCTTCCAAAGCATTTTGGGCAAAGATGGCTCGCGTGGCACTTGGAGTATGTCGCCCGACAACAAGGTGTTGACCGTAAAGGCCGGAATGAAGATGAATTTTGAAATCAAAACCTTCACGCCAACAACGCGTGTGATCGTGACCGAGGACAACGAAACTCTGACCTACGAAAAGCGCTGAACCCCAAGAGATCCCTTCAATTGAAAAAGCCGCTGAAGCGATAGCTCAGCGGCTTTTTCATGCTGAGGTGGGATGCTTCAGGGATTTTTTGAGGAGTGGGTTCTGAACTGTTTCGGCCCTTGACCATGGCGCGGGCCGAGGCGGACCAAGGCAACAAGCCCTTTTTCACCTCGATGCCTTGCGCTTTGGCTCGGGCCTAGGTCAAGCCTGCCCAGGCTACTTCGGGGTCGGTGTGAACATTCAAAAGAGGGACACGGTAATTCCCATAAGGAAAGGGTTTTTCTGGCATGACTTGCATCATCCAACAGAGACAAGAAAATTAAGACATTTGCACATCACATTCACTGACCATGCCAAGAGCTAAAAAAACCTGGAAAGACAAAATGGCGACCAAACCGCCACACCATGTCGTTCTTGAGAAAGACTTCGCAGGCGTGAAAAGCGGCTCAAAACTGCACATCTCCAGCCCGCAGGAGATTGCCAATGAGCTCAGAAAAATTCGGCCAGGTGAAACCGTATCCCTGCAGCAATTTCGTCAAAAAATCGCCCAAGCACAAGCCTGTGATGCCTTGTGCCCCGTGTCGACCTCCATTTTTTTGCGAATTGTTGCGGAGTACGCGTGGGAGGAGCACAACGAGAGAAATGTCCCATTGGCCGATTTGCCACCGTTTTGGCGAGTCG
>JBIKHW010000321.1:0-3946 GCA_044361935.1 Limnohabitans sp.
CAAGAATTTTCCGGGCAACACCCCGCAAGAGATGGTGGCCGAGATTGTCAAACGCTCCAAATCCGGCAAACCGGTCAACTACGCCAGTGTGGGCATTGGCAGCTTCTACCATCTGCTGGGCGAAGAAATGGCCAAAAAGCTGGGCGCTGAAATGCTGCATGTGCCCTACAAAGGCGGTGGTCCCATCACACAAGATTTGATGGGTGGCCAGATTGACTTGTTCATCACCCCTTACGGCGCACCCCATGTGCACATGGCCAAAGAAGGCAAGATCAAATTCATCGCTGCCTTGTCCCCACAACCCCAACGCCTGATTCCAGACGTCCCTTCGATCGACGTGGCCAAAGAGTTGAAGGGCTTTCACTACACGATCGGCAGCGGCTATTACGTGAAAAAAGGCACGCCCGAGCCCATCGTCGAAGTCCTGCACCGGGCACTGACCAAGGTCATGTTTGACGCGGACTTCCGCAACACCATGACCGCCATGGGCCAGGAAGTGGGCGACCCCCTGCGTCTGGACCAGACGCAGCAGGTGTATGCCGATGAGGTCAAGCTTTACCAGGGCATCGCCAAATCGATCAAGCTCGAAGCCCAATGAGCGTGCTGCACGCCTTGCAAACACGCGCCGCGCCCTTTGTGGCGCTGCGACGCGATTTGCACCGCCACCCGGAGCTGGGCTTGAACGAGTTCCGCACTTCGCAGTTACTGGCCGAGCAACTGGAAAGCTGGGGCTACCGCGTCACACGCGGACTGGCTACCACCGGGCTGGTGGCCCAGCTGCAGCGCGGCAGCGGTGGCAAACGCCTGGGCCTGCGGGCCGACATGGACGCCCTGCCCATCCACGAAACCAACGACTTTGAGCACTGCAGCGTGCATGCAGGCGTGATGCACGCCTGCGGCCACGACGGGCACACCGCGATGCTGATGGCGGCGGCGCAATACATTGCCCAAGAGGTAGAGTTTTCGGGCACGCTGAACCTGATATTTCAGCCCGCCGAAGAGCACCCGGGCGGCGCACAGATCATGATCGAAGAAGGTCTGTTTGAGCGCTTTCCCTGTGATGCGATTTTTGCCGCCCACAACATGCCCGGCGTTGCGGCGGGTGAGCTGGTCTTCATCGAAGGCCCGGCCATGGCATCGAGCGACGATGTGACCATCACCCTGACCGGCGTGGGTGGGCACGGTGCCATGCCGCACCGGGCACAAGACCCGATCGTGGCGGCAGCGGCGATTGTCATGACACTGCAAACCATTGTCTCGCGCAATGTGGACCCGCAACACACCGCCGTCATCACCGTGGGGTCGCTGGTGGCGGGCAAAGCCAACAACGTGATTCCTGCCAGCGCACGTCTGGAACTGAGCGTGCGCTCGCTCGACCGCGAAGTGCGCGATCTGCTGCAATCGCGCATCACCAGCTTGGTCACAGCGCAGGCCCAGAGCTTGGGCGTGTTGGCGCAGATCGACTACAAGCGCGACTACCCGGTGTTGGTGAATACCGCTGCCGAAACAGAACTGGCCCGCCAGGTCGGCACCGAGCTGCTGGGGGCTGAACGCGTGACCCGCCAAGGTCGACCGCTCACCGGCAGCGAAGATTTTGCTTTCATGCTGGAGCACTGCCCGGGCAGTTATTTCATGATCGGAAACGGTGCCGGTGAGGGCACGGGTGACAGTGCAGCCGCCCACGCCTGCATGGTGCACAACCCGGGTTACGACTTCAACGACGACATCCTGCCCGTGGGCGCGGCCTTCTGGGCCTTATTGACACAGCGATACCTGAAAGACTGAACGCATGAGCACCGAACTCTGGCAACTGAGCGCCACCGACCTGGCCGCACGCATCGCCCGCCGCGAGACCACCGCACGCGCGGCCACCGAAAGTGTGCTGAGCCGAATTGCCGAGGTCAACCCGAAGTTCAACGCCCTGGCCAGCGTCACCCCAGACAAAGCCCTGCAAGCCGCCGACGCGGCCGATGCGTCACAAGCCCGAGGCGAAACACTGGGGCCACTGCACGGTGTGCCGGTCACCATCAAAGTCAACATCGACGTGCAAGGTGAAGCCACAGACGAAGGCGTGCATGCTTTCAAGGACAACATCGCCAGCAGTGACTCGCCCTTGGTTCAGTCCATGCGCGAAGCGGGGGCGATCATTGTGGGCCGCAACAATGCGCCCGCGTTTTCGCTGCGCTGGTTCACCGACAACGCCTTGCATGGCCGCACGCTCAACCCGTTTGACACGAGCGTGACCCCCGGCGGCTCCAGCGGCGGTGCGGCCGTAGCCACCGCCTTGGGCATGGGCGCCATTGCGCATGGCAACGACTACGGCGGCTCGATCCGCTACCCGGCTTGGGCCTGTGGCGTGGTGGGTCTGCGTACCACCGTGGGCCGTGTGCCCTCTTTCAAGGCCAGTGCCCCCAACCGCATCATCAGCAACCAGCAAATGTCGGTGCAAGGCCCGCTGACCCGCACGGTGGCCGATGCTCGGCTTGCACTGCAGGTCATGGCGCAAGGCTCACCCCAAAGTTTGGCACTCGACCCGCAATGGGTACCCGCTCCACTGGAATTTGCCGATGCCCAGCAAGCTTGCCGCGTGGCGGTGTTTCGCAGTTGGGCGCATTCGGTCGTTGACCCCACTGTGAGCGCTGCCGTCGATCAGGCGGCCCAGTGGTTGCAGGAGGCAGGTTACACCGTCGAAGAAGTGGAGCCACCCCACTTTGCCGAGGTCTCAGCCATGCAGTTCCACATGGTCATGAACGACATGCGCCGGGGCGGTGAGCCTTTCATGCGTGAGCACGGCGACGATGCTTTGCGCACAGCCCTCAGCCACTACATGGCCATCAACCCCGTGTGGGACCGCGACCAGTATCTGGAAGCGATGACGCGCCGCTTTAACATCGCCCGCGACTGGGCGGTGTTTTTTGAGCGTTACCCGGTGCTGCTCATGCCCAACTCGTGGGAGCGGCAATTCCCCATCGACGACGACCAGCGTTCACCCGAGCGCACCGCCCAAATCCTGCTGGCGCAAGCGCCCATGCTCAGCACCGCCACTCTGGGATTGCCCGGCCTGTCGGTGCCCACCGGGTTAGTGAACGGCTTGCCCGTTGGCGTGCAGATCGTCAGCACCAAATTCCGCGAAGACCGTATGCTGGCGGCCGGGGAGGTGATCGAGCGGGCGGTGCAGTTTTCGGCGCTGACGCATTTGCTCACAAAGGCTTGATGCACTCGGATCGTTCGGATCTCGCGCACGGCATATCGCGGGTGGGCTTGTTCAAGACACCCCCACCAGCACACCGGAAAGTGTGCCGATGGCGGGGCCTCGTCGGAACGCGGGGCTGTTGGTATTTGTAGGTCGGTGGCTTCAGCCCCGACGTTGTGTGCGTCACCACCACGACCCAATCAAAAGCTCATGGTCTTGCAAACACTTGTCGGGGCTGAAGCCACCGACCTACGGGGAGTGGATGCGGGGGTGTTGGTATTCGTAGGTCGGCAGCTTTAGCTCCGACGTGGGTGGTTGTGCGAGGGTTCATGTCGGGGCTGAAGCCGCCGACCTACGGGGAGTGGATGCGGGGGTGTTGGTATTCGTAGGTCGGCAGCTTTAGCTCCGACGTGGGTGGTTGTGCGAGGGGTCATGTCGGGGCTGAAGCCACCGACCTGCGGGGGCATTGCGTGAATTTTTGATTGACGATGGCGAATGGGGCTTGATCGTGGTTGCGATGCATGGCTCAATGAGGCCAAAAAATTCAAGGAGGCTGGCATGCAATACCGTCGATCCCATACGCCGGGCGGGTCATATTTCTTCACAGTGGTGACCCATCAACGTCGACCCTGGCTGCTGGAACCCGTGGCCGTTCAAACACTGGGCGATGTGATGCGGCATGTGCGCCAGCAGCGGCCATTCGAAAACATGGCCATGGTCGTCATGCCCGATCATCTGCACTGCATCTGGCGT
>JBIKHW010000322.1:0-3936 GCA_044361935.1 Limnohabitans sp.
CAGGAATTCTTCGATGTCCAGGTGCCAGGTCTCCAGATAAGTGCAGACCGCGCCTTTGCGCTTGCCGCCTTGGTTCACGGCCACAGCGGTGTCGTTCACCACTTTCAGGAAAGGCACCACCCCTTGGGATTCGCCGTTGGTGCCCTTGATGTGCGAGCCCATAGCGCGCACGCGAGTCCAGTCATTGCCCAGACCGCCAGCAAACTTGGACAACAAGGCGTTTTCCTTGATCGACTCGTAAATGCCGTCCAAATCGTCGGGCACGGTGGTCAGGTAGCAGCTGGACAACTGGGGGCGCAAAGTGCCGCTATTGAACAATGTGGGGGTGGACGACATGAAGTCGAACGAGGATAGGATTTCATAGAACTCGATGGCGCGAGCTTCACGGTTGACTTCATTGAGTGACAAGCCCATGGCCACGCGCATGAAGAAAGCCTGGGGCATTTCGATGCGTTGCTTGCGCACGTGCAGGAAGTAACGGTCGTACAGGGTTTGCAGACCCAAGTAGTCGAACTGCAGGTCTCGCTCGGGCTTTAGGGCTTCAGCCAGTTTTTTCAGATCAAACTGAGCCAGTTTGGCGTCCAGCAGGTCGTTGTCGATGCCTTTTTTGATGAACAGAGGGAAGTAGTTGATGTACTCCTCGGCCATTTGGTCTTGCGCCACTTCTTTGCCCAAGATTTCCTTGGCGATGGTGTGCATCAACAGGCGAGCGGTGACGTAGGTGTAGTCTGGGTCTTTTTCAATCAAGGTGCGTGAGGCTAGGATGGAGGCTTTGTACACCTCTTCCATGGGCACTCCGTCGTATAGGTTGCGCATGGTCTCGGCCATGATCGGCGCGGGGCTCACGTCTTGGCCCAGACCGGCGCAGGCATTGACCATAAGGGACTGGAGATAGTTGAGGTCCAAGGCGACACGTTTGCCTTGGTCAATGACATGCAAAGCAGGCTCTTGAGGGGCGGAGGCCACGGTTTGGGGTTGTTGGCTGCGCTCTTGGGTGCGGCGTTCACGGTACAGCACGTAGGCGCGGGCCACTTCGTGGTTGCTGCTTCGCATCAAGCCCAACTCGACCTGGTCTTGCACGTCTTCAATGTGGAAAGTTCCGCCACCTGGGCGTGAGCGCATCAAGGCGCGTACCACGTTTTGGGTCAGTTCCTCGACCACTTCGCGTACGCTGGCAGACGCTGCTCCTTGGGTCCCATGCACGGCTAAGAAGGCTTTCATCATCGCAACGGCGATTTTGCTGGGCTCAAAGGGCACCACGGCACCGTTGCGGCGAATGATTTGGTAATGGTTCAAGGTGTTCATGACCGGAGAGCCTTTATTTTCAAATTCAGGCAGGCTCATCAAGCCGGTAGACGAGGGGGTGATGGTCAGGTCTGTTTGCATGGTCATCTTTTAATTGAGGGTCCAGGTTGATGCGATTAAGCGTGCTTGTGATGTCGTCAGGTGTATTTGTGAGAATTTGTAACATACACTATATCTAGTGTACGAGGTCATGACAAGCCACTACAGGTAGTGTATCGGGTCCAAGGCTTGCTGACCAATTCTTTGTTTGGGCGGTGGCGTATGAGACGTTTTTCAGACTCTGAAAAACCTGTCTGAAACAGCAATGAACAGTGGCTCTACAAGATAAATGTCTGAGCAGATGGGGCTTTCGGTGAGTTTTGAAGCCGCAGTGCCCATGTTTGCTTCGACTGAGTTTTTTGATTTTTCGGATTAACTGCCAAAAACAACATCAAAAAAATTTTTAAATTGTGGGCTTAAAGGTACGCAGTTTACAAAAGGTATCAAAAGCCCAGCCCCAATTTGAGGCGATCCCAGTCGAACCCAGCACCAGGGTCCTGCTTTCTACCGGGGGCGATGTGCTCGTGGCCCACCACATGGTTTATCGGGTAGCGCTGTTGTAAATCTTGGCAAAGCCGAATCAGTTTCTCATATTGGGCGCTCTCGAACACATCACCCTCTAACCCTTCGAGTTCGATGCCGATTGAGTCATCGTTGCAATTTGTTCGACCCCGGTATTCAGATTGACCGGCATGCCAAGCCCGGTCGTCGGCGCTGACAAACTGCCACAGGCTTCCGTCACGCCTGATATAGAAGTGCGATGACACTTGCAGGCCCCGTATTTGAGAAAAGTACGGGTGGGCATCCCAGTCCAGTTGGTTGGTGAACAGCGCTTGCACCTCTTGACCGCCGTATTGGCCGGGTGGCAGGCTGATGGAGTGGATGACGAGCAAATCGATGCAGACGTCTGCAGGCCTGGGGCCAAAGTTGGGCGAATCCAGCCTTTGGGCGGGCGCGTACCAGCCTTGGTCCCAGAGGTGGGTGGGTTCGGCGGCGTGGTCAGGCATGGCTGGGCGTGGACTTTGGCGGTGTCGGTAGACGGGCGCGGCAGGCCCGGGCGATTTATACCGGGTTGCGGTCTTGTGCGACAGCGCGGTGATCGGTGCTGCAATACAAACCCTTTTCTCCTGTGACGGCTTCGTCTTGCGGCAGGTGGATGCCGCAATGCAGGCAAACCGCCATGTTGGCGGGTGTGGCCGGGGGGGCAGGGGGCTTGGCCTGGTTGGCGTCTGAGTTGACGCGGCGGCTGCGTTTGAATGCCCAAATCGCCAACACAATGACCAAGAGCCAAATCAGGTATTTCATCCCAAGCGTCCAATCAAGACTTCCAGTACAAAGCGCGAACCGGCGTACGAGAGCAGTAACAAGCCAGCACCGATGTAGAGCACTCGCACGGCGCGTCGGCCCCGCCAGCCCCATTGGCTGCGACCCACCAGCAAAGTGGCAAACGTGAGCCAAGACAGGATCGCAAAGACGCGTTTGTGGTCCCAGCGCCATGGGGTGTGACTTTGGCCATATAGGGCATCGCCAAACAGGGCGCCTGCGACCAAAGTGGCTGTCAACAGCGCAAAGCCTGCCCACACAAATCGAAATGTCAGTCGCTCCAGCGTCAACAGCGGCAAGCCGCTGGAGCCTTCGTGGGCCTGGCGAATGTCATGTTCCGTTCTGGTCATCATCCAGGCATGCACCACCGCGGCGGCAAACATGCCATACGCCGACAAACCGAGCGCAAAGTGCAGGGGCAACCAAGCCGAAGCCTGAGTAGTGAGCAAAGTACCCGGGAACACCCATGCCAGCGCCACCGTCATGGCCCCCAGACTGCCCACCGCCCAGCGGGCCTTGAGTTTGGGGAAGAACTGGGTCTCGATCATGTAGGCCGTGACCACCAGCCAAGCGGTGACGGACAGCGCCGGTGCAAAGCCAAAACGAACCTGCCCCATCAGCAGCACCAGCAAGCTGATGGCATGAAAGCCCCAGGCCAGCCAAAGCAGGCGACGAGCATGTGCATCGCTCAGGCGGCGGGGCACCAGAGCGGGCAAGGCATAGGTCAGGGCTGCCAATACAGAGAAAGGCAGTGTCCACAAAGGCGCACTCGCTAAAATCATAGGTCCGAGTTTAGCCTTTCAGGCGCTGCCACTGGGGCTTCGCCAACACGCTTGACCGGATTTTTCTGGATTCCCCCATGGCCTCCGCCCTGACCGACAAACTCTCACGCCTCGTCAAGACCCTCAGCGGCCAGGCCCGCATCACCGAATCGAACGTGGCCGACATGCTGCGCGAGGTGCGCATGGCCTTGCTCGAAGCCGACGTGGCCTTGCCGGTGGTGCGCGACTTCATTACCCGCGTGAAGGAAAAAGCGCTGGGCCAGGAGGTCATGGGCTCACTCAAGCCTGGCCAGGCCCTGGTGGGCGTGGTCAACCGTGAGTTGGCCGCCACCATGGGCGAGGGTGTGTCGGACATTAACCTGGCCGCGCAACCCCCCGCCGTGATCCTGATGGCGGGTTTGCAAGGTGCCGGTAAAACCACCACCACCGCCAAGCTGGCCAAACACCTGATCGAAAAGCGCAAAAAGAAAGTGCTCACCGTCTCGGG
>JBIKHW010000056.1:0-12855 GCA_044361935.1 Limnohabitans sp.
GGCGCTTTTTCGACTGCGGAAAATGCATCCAACACAAGGCGTTGAAGAAGTCGTGCAAGCCCTCGCGTGTGGGCACCTGGCCCGTGGCAAAGATGAAGTCTTCGTAAGCTTGGCCTTCGGGCAATTCGGCTTGTGACACAAAGCGCACGGGGGCACCGCTGACTGCGCTCAAGGCCTCGGGCTGGGGCACACCCGCCGCCACTTGCCGTGCGATGGGCTCACCCACCGCACGCCAATCGGCCAGCCAAGGCGCGTCCCAATCGATGTCGGTGACGCCCAAGTTGGAGGCGGACGCGCAGCGGTGCCCGGCCCGGTTCGGGCTCAGCCCGCCAACAGACGCCACGGCAAGCTTTCTCCTGAACGCAGAGGCTTGAGTTCGGCCTCGCCGAACGCAAAGCTTTCGGCAGGCGTCCAGCTTTCGCGGCGCAGCGTGATGGTGCCGGTGTTGCGCGGCAGACCGTAAAAGTCGGCCCCAAAGAAGCTGGCAAAGCCTTCGAGCTTGTCGAGTGCGCCGACTTGCTCAAAAGCTTCGGCATACATCTCGATGGCGGCGTGCGCGGTGTAGCAGCCTGCGCAACCGGTGGCGTGCTCTTTGAGGTGCGCCGGGTGTGGGGCGCTGTCGGTACCCAAGAAGAAACGGGCGTTGCCACTGGTGGCCGCTTGCACCAGCGCCTGGCGGTGGGTTTCGCGCTTGAGCACAGGCAGGCAGTAGTAATGCGGGCGAATGCCACCCGTGAAGATGGCGTTGCGGTTGTACAGCAAGTGGTGCGCGGTGATGGTGGCGCCCAGATTGGCGTCACCTGCGGCCACATAGTCGGCGGCTTCTTTGGTGGTGATGTGTTCCATCACGATTTTCAGACCCGGAAAGTCACGGCGCAGCGGGATCAAATGCTGCTCAATGAACACGGCTTCGCGGTCAAACAGGTCAATGTCCGACGAGGTGACTTCGCCGTGCACCAGCAGCAAAACGCCTTCGCGCTGCATGGCTTCGAGCACGGGGTAGATTTTGCGCAGGTCGGTGACGCCCGCGTCGCTGTTGGTGGTGGCGCCTGCCGGATAAAGCTTACAAGCCACCACGCCTGCGGCCTTGGCGCGGGCAATCTCGGCCGGGGCCAGGTTGTCGGTCAGGTACAGCGTCATGAGCGGCTCAAAAGCCATGCCTGCGGGCACGGCGGCCAGTATGCGCTGCTTGTAGGCCAACGCCTGCTCGGCCGTGGTCACGGGCGGCTTGAGGTTGGGCATGATGATGGCACGGCCGAATTGGGCGGCGGTGTGGGGCACCACCACGTTCAGGGCAGCGCCATCGCGCACATGCAGGTGCCAGTCATCGGGGCGGGTGAGGGTGAGTTCTTGGGTCATGGGGCGTATTGTCTCAAACCTGTCGCAGAGATGGGGTCACGGGTCAGGGCTCCTGGGAGAACGGCTCGTAGAACCAGAGATGGGGTGCAAGTCGGGTTCCTAGGAATACGGCTCGTCGAATCAGAGGTGGGGCTGATAGTGACTAGGAGCTGAACGTATCGGGGCGAGCGAAGCAATGCCCCGCATGGTCTCCTGCCGTTCTGGCAGGGCTGAGCAGCGCAGCAGCGGGCGGATCAGGGCGGGTGCTTGTTTGAGCGAAGCGAGTTTGCACCCGACCCCGCCCGCTGCGAGCAGCGCAAGGAACCCGAAGGGACCTGACTGCGGCTCGCCTTTCTTTGCTTACTTTCTTTGGCGAAGCAAAGAAAGTGAGTGCGCCGCCGGGCGCAATCCCGGCCAAGGGCGCTCAAAAAGAACTCAGCATTTCATCGGGATCTGACCCCAATTCAATCAATGCCCAAGGATCTTGGACAAAAAGTCCTGTGCCCGATCGGTCTGCGGCGCATCAAAGAACTGCTGCGGCGGAGCTTGTTCAACCACCTGGCCTTGGTCCATGAAGATCACGCGGTCGGCCACCGCCTTGGCAAAACCCATTTCGTGCGTCACGCACAGCATGGTCATGCCCTGGCTGGTCAGCTCGATCATCACGTCCAGCACTTCCTTGATCATCTCGGGGTCGAGCGCCGAGGTGGGCTCATCGAACAGCATGATCTTGGGCGTCAGGCACAGCGCACGGGCAATCGCCACGCGCTGCTGCTGGCCGCCGGACAACTGCAGCGGATACTTGTTGGCGTGCTCCGCAATGCGCACACGCTCCAGTTGCACCATGGCTTTGTCGATGGCTTCTTTGCGGGGCATCTTGGCCACCCAAGTGGGTGACAAGATCAGGTTTTCCATCACCGTCAGGTGCGGGAACAGGTTGAACTGCTGGAACACCATGCCGACTTCGCGGCGCACTTGGTCGATGCCCTTGAGGTCATCGCCCAAAACGGTGCCGTCCACGGTGAGGGTGCCTTCTTGGTATTCCTCCAGGGCGTTGATGCAGCGAATCAGGGTGGATTTGCCCGAGCCCGAGGGGCCGCAAATGACCACTTTTTCGCCTTTGGCGAACTGCAGGTTGACGTCGCGTAGCACGTGGTAACCATTGCTGGCATACCACTTGTTCACGCCTTTGAATTCAATGATGGGGGTAGCGTTGGAGGTCATAAGAATCTTTCGTTCAGCGGACTTTGCTCACGGCCGTGCGTTCTTCAATCCACAGGCTGTAGCGCGACATGGCAAAGCAGAACGCGAAATAAATGAAGGTGATGAAGAGATAGGCTTCGATCTTGAAGGGGCGCCAGTCGGCGTCCGAATTGAGCGCCAGACCCAAAGCGCCCGTCAACTCATAGAGCGAGACGATGGTCACCAATGAGGTGTCTTTGAACAAGCCGATGAAGGTGTTCATGATGGACGGCACCACGGTGGCCAAGGCTTGGGGCAAAACGATCATGCGCTGGGTCTGCCAGTAGCTCAGGCCCAGCGTGGCCGCCGCTTCAGTCTGGCCCTTGGGCAAGGCCTGCAGGCCTCCGCGAATCACCTCGGCCATGTACGCCGCCGAAAACAGCGTGATGCCCACCACCACGCGCACCAGCACGTCGATCTTCACGCCCTCGGGCATGAACAAAGGCAGCATGAACGAGGCCATGAACAACACGGTGATCAGTGGTACGCCACGGATCAGCTCTACATACAGGGTGCACAAAGCCTTGATGGCCGGCATGTTGGAGCGACGGCCCAACGCCACAAGGATGGCCAGCGGGAAAGCCAGCGTCATCGAGATCACCGTCAGCATGACCGTGAGCGGAAAGCCGCCCCACTGGTCGGTGTCCACCTCAGTCAGGCCCATCCAGCCGCCCTTCATGAGGATGAAATAAACCACCAACATGACGGCCCAAATCAAGGGCAGCGCCTTATTCCAAAACCGCGGCATGCAGCTGATGACGACCACGCCGAGCATCACGGCTGTGGCGATCACAGGACGCCAGTGCTCGGCCTCCGGATACCGGCCCATCACAATCAAACGGCCTTTTTCGGTGATCACACCCCAGCAAGCACCCACGCCGCGCACGTCGTTACAAGCCTGCAAGTTGGCACCGAAAACCGCTTGCACCACGGCCCAGTCCATCGACGAAAACAAGACCCACAGGCACACAGCCAACAACAACACCGACAACAAACTGTTGCCAACGCTGGAAAACAAGTTGGCCCTGAACCAGGCCAAAAGGCCCGCACTGCGGCCCGGCATCGGCCGCGCTTCAGAGGATTTGAAAACAGTGGTCATGTCAGCGCTCCTGGATGGCGGCACTGGCGTTGAACCAGTTCATGAGCGCCGAGGTGATGAGAGAAAGGGTCAGGTACACCAACATCACAATCGACAAAGCCTCGATGGCGCGGCCTGTCTGGTTGAGTGTGGTGTTGGCAATCGACACCAGTTCGGGGTAGCCAATCGCCACGGCCAAAGACGAGTTTTTGGTCAGGTTCAGGTACTGGCTGGTGAGCGGCGGAATGATCACGCGCAAAGCCTGCGGCAAGACCACCAGGCGCATGGACTGGTTTTTGGTCAATCCCAAAGAGGCAGCAGCCTCGTGCTGACCGAGCGATACCGAAGCGATGCCCGAACGGACCACCTCGGCAATGAACGCAGCAGTGTAAAACACCAAGCCAAACAGCAAGGCCATGAACTCGGGGCTGAAGGCGCCACCGTCTTCGATTTGGAAATCACCCACCTTGGGCAAATCCCACTCCGAAGGGGCACCCCCTGCCAGCCAGCCCAACACAGACAAGCCCAGGGTAGCGGCCAGGGCCACCCACAAAACGGGACGCGGCTGACCTGTTCGGTCAAAGTGTGCGCGTGCCAAGCGCCGGTAATACAGCCCGAACACCAGGCCCAAACCCGCCCCCACCAAGGCCAGTGTTTGCCCCAGCTGCCAGACGGGCCAAGGGAAAGAAATACCGTTTTTACTCAGGTAAAAATGGCCTGCATTCCAGGCGCTGTCCAAATCTGGCAAGGCTTCTGCAAACACCAAATACCAAATCAGCAACTGCAAATAGACCGGCACATTACGGAAAAACTCCACAAAGGCATAACAAATTTTCTTCACCAAAAAGTTGGTCGAGAAACGGCCCACACCAATCAAGACCCCCAGCACAGTGGCCAAGGCGATGCCGATGATGGCCACCTTCAAGGTGTTGAGCATGCCGATTGCAAACGCCACAAAGTACGAACTGTTGTGTGCGTACTCAATCACCGTCTCGCTGATGTCAAAGCCAAACGGTTGGAATAAAAAGTCGTATCCACTTTGGATACCGCGTAAACGCATGTTGGCGAGCGTGTTGCGCACCAACAAGGCCACCAGCGCAAAGGCCGACAAGATCGCCACGATCTGGTAGATGACCGAACGTCCTTCGCGGCTTCGCCACGAAATCGACCGGTTTTTCTTGTCGGGTGAGGGTCTGGCCTCAATCATTGAAAAATGGGACATGCTTGCTGCCTGAATAAAAACGGTTTGGCAAAAAATACGCCCCAAGAAGGGGCGTATTCATAGCCTTCAGAAAAGGCAGGACATCAACGCAGCGGTGCTGAGTACAGCAGGCCGCCCTGATTCCACTGACGGTTCATGCCGCGTGGCAGGTTGATGGAAGTCTTGGGGCCGACATTGCGCTCAAAAATCTCACCATAGTTACCGGTGACTTTGATCGCACGGTACAACCACTCTTTGTCCAAGCCCAAGTGCTTGCCCAAATCTTCGGTCGCGCCGAGCAAACGACCCACTTGTGGGTTGTCGCTGGTCTTCATCTGGTCAGCATTGGCTTGGGTGATGCCGTACTCTTCGGCTTCGATCAAACCAGCCAAGACCCACTTGTTGATGGCCAACCACTCGTCGTCACCACGGCGAACCATTGGGCCCAAGGGCTCTTTGGAGACCAAGTCGGGCAAGATCACGTGGGCTGCTGGGTCTTTGGCTTCCTTGGCACGCACAGAGGCCAAGCCCGATGTGTCGGTGGTGTAAGCCTGGCAACGGCCAGCGAAGTAAGCGCCGGTGGCGGCTTCAACTTTTTCAAACACTACAGGCTTCAAGTTGAGCTTATTTGCGCGTGAGTAATCGGTCAGGTTTTTCTCTGTCGTGGTGCCGGACTGCACGCAGACCGTGGCGCCCTTGAGCTGCTTGGCGCTGGTGATCTTGCCTTTGGGGACCATAAAGCCTTGGCCGTCATAGTAGTTCACACCGGCAAAGTGCAGACCCAAAGAAGCGTCACGGCTGAGGGTGCTGGTGCTGTTACGGGCCAGCACGTCGACTTCGCCAGACTGCAGAGCCGTAAAGCGCTGTTGTGCGGTCAGGGGCACGTATTTGACTTTGGTTGCATCGCTCAGCACAGCAGCAGCCACGGCACGGCAGTGGTCCACATCCAGGCCCGACCAGTTTCCGCTGGAGTCAGCGGCCGAAAAACCGGCCAAACCGGTGTTGACACCGCAGACGATTTGACCGCGCTGCTTGATCTGGTCCAGGGTTTTGCCCGCCATGGCAGATGTGGCCGCCAGCAAGCCGGCCGTGGCCAGCACGGAGCCGATCAAGGTTTGTGTCATTTTCTTCATGGTTTGAATCCTCTTGTGAAATGGAGAGTAGCGAATTGCCACCCGCAGATTAAATGCTAAATCCAACAGTGAACCGCCTAGGAGCTTCCCTAAGCCCAAATAGAAGTGGGGAAATCTTGAATCTCACATCCCCTTGGTGCACTGCAGCCTCAGCAGCTGGTGTTGTTGCACAAAATGTGCCTCCTCGCCAACGTCTGATGAATATAGTCAATTTGTTGTCAGTCCCCATCAGGGAGTACCCCCGGAAATTATGCAAAAAATGCATAAGACAATACACGTCATGAAAATAAACAGCTCAATGACGCTTTAACGAGAGGAGTGCACCGAAGAGGTGCTTTGGGTCAGGTGCAACCACAACTGATGGGCTGAGCTTTTGAAACAGGGCTTGGCCCCTGATTTTTCGCGGTAAGCCCGCACCTCCATGCTCAGCGCCAGAGTCTGCCCGTCGGGCAAGCCCACCTCGACCAGCGTGCCCGCCTGGATTTCTTTTTTGACCGCACTGCGCGGCAAAAACGCAATGCCATGGCCTTCCAGGGCCATCACTTTCAAGCCCTCGGCCATGTCGGTCTCATAAACCCGGTCCAGGTGCACCGGCACACCCGCCTGCTTCAGGATCCAGTCGGTCACACCACCCAAATAGGCCCCAGGGGCGTAGCCCAGATAAGGCAGTGGCCGCGCAGCATGGCCGGGCAAGCTGAACAGCGCCCGACCATCGGGCGTGCTTTGAACATAGGGCGCAATCACCTCGTGCCCCAACACCACCATGTCGTAACGTTCAGGGTCAATTTGCAGAGGCTGCGAGGGGTGGTGGTAAGCGATCAACACGTCGCAGCCCCCCTCGACCAAGCGCATGGCCGCGTCGTGCACGTTGAGCGCCATGAGTCGGCTTTTCATGGGCCCAAAGGTCTCACGCAAGCTGGCCACCCAAGGCGGGAAAAACGTGAAGGCCAAGGTGTGCGGCACAGCAAACTGAATGATGTCCTGGCCCGCCGCATTGTGACCACGCAGCATGGCCCGGGTGTTCTGCAACGACTGCAGCATCTCCAGCGCTTGGGCATACAGCGTCTCGCCCGCAGGGGTCAAGCGCGTTGGGTAGGAACTGCGATCGACCAAGTCGGCGCCAGCCCAAGCCTCCAGGGATTGGATACGCCGGGAAAAAGCCGGTTGCGTGACGTGCCGCAGTTGCGCAGAGCGGCTGAAACTGCGGGTTTCGGCCAAACTCACAAAATCTTCAAGCCATTTGGTTTCCATGCGTGCATTATCCGTTCAGCACCAGTTCAGCAAGCACTCATCACTACCAGCGGACTGCAGGCGATAACCGCTTCAGAACCTGTCGCCAAAGGATTTGGGTGGCGTCACGCCCAGATGCCTGAACGCCGCCAGCGTGGCCATGCGCCCACGCGGCGTGCGCTGCAAAAACCCTTGCTGAATCAGGTACGGCTCGATCACGTCTTCGATGGTGTCACGCTCCTCGCCAATGCTGGCCGCGATGTTGTCCAAACCGACCGGGCCACCGTCAAAGCGGTGGATCACGGCTTCAAGGAGTTTGCGGTCCATCAGATCAAAGCCTTCGGGGTCGACATCGAGCATGGTCAGAGCTTGCTGGGCGATGCCTTTGTGGATGGTGCCATCGCCCTTGACGTCGGCAAAGTCCCGCACCCGGCGCAGCAAACGGTTGGCAATGCGGGGTGTGCCACGCGAGCGGCGGGCGATCTCAAACGAACCCTCGGGGTCAATCGGTGCCTTGAGCAAACCGCTGCTGCGGGTGACGATGCGGGTGAGCTCTTCGGGGGTGTAGAACTCCAGCCGCGACACGATGCCAAAGCGGTCGCGCAGCGGGTTGGTGAGCATGCCCGCTCGGGTGGTCGCGCCCACCAAGGTGAAGGGTTGCAAGTCGAGCTTGATGCTGCGGGCTGCCGGGCCCTCACCGATCATGATGTCGATCTGATAGTCCTCGAGTGCGGGATACAGGATTTCTTCGACCACAGGCGACAGGCGGTGGATCTCGTCAATGAAGAGCACATCGTTGCGCTCCAAGTTGGTCAGCAGCGCGGCCAAATCTTTGGGCTTTTCCAGAACCGGGCCGCTGGTCTGACGCAGGTTCACGCCCAACTCGGCCGCGATGATGTGGCTGAGTGTGGTTTTGCCCAGGCCGGGCGGACCAAACAAGAGCACATGGTCCAGCGGCTCTTCACGCATCTTGGCGGCGCTGATGAAAATCTCCAGCTGCTCGCGCACCTTGACCTGGCCCACATATTCGTCGAGCAGCTTGGGGCGCAGGGCGCGTTCAATGGCCTCTTCTTGATGGGACACGGGGGCCGCAGATATGACCCGGGTTTCGGGTTGAGGGGCAAAGTTGTCGGTGCGGATGCTCATGGGGTGACCAACTCGATGATGTCGTTGAGCTCAAGACGAGCGGTTTGAAAAATGGCGTCGCTGACTCGCTTCCAGGGGTGCGGTGTCGCGCCGCGCTGGCGCCAGTCAAAGCTCTTGGGCTGGTTGCAAATGATGTAACTGGGTTGTTTGGCCGTTTTGCTGTTGTCAATCGCAAACGGGTTGGTGGCGTTGTAGGTTGCCGTGGACATGGGAAAGCCAATCACGATAGAGGTCCTGTCGTTGAAGGCTTTGGGCGACAGCACCAACATGGGGTGCATGTCGCGCATCTCGCGGCCCACCTGTGGGTTGAAGTTGATCCAGATGATGTCTTGCCGGTCGGGCACCCAAACAGCCCGTCTCACTTGAGGCCCTCGGCACCAACACCGAACTCCACACCTTGTGGCCCATCGGGCATGACCTCACCGCCGTGCACTTGGGGGTCAAAGGCAGCGAGCTTGTCTTGCAGGCTCGGGCGCTGGGGCACGGCGCGCAACTCCAGACAACCTTTGGCCACCACCGTGGCCTGCAAAGGCGTACCAGGCGTGATGCCAAGCGACTGCATCAATTCCCGACTGAGCCGGATGCCATGGCTGTTGCCCCAGGTGGAAATGACCAATGCGGTGGTTTTCATGCCTTTAGTATATCCAATGGATATCCAAAAGCAAAGCTACCCAAATGCTTACTTGTTCAGGGCCTTGAGCGCCAGCTTGATGCCCTCGCTCACGCCCACGTCCACGGGCAAGCTCTTGAGGGCGGCAGCGGCTTCTTTGTCGCTGTAGCCCAGCGCCAACAAGGCTTGCTGGATGTCGCTTTGCGAATCGCTGGTGTTCACGGCAAACAAGCCGCCCAGGTCGCCACCCAGTTTGCCTTTTAGTTCGAGCAGCAAACGCTCGGCGGTTTTTTTACCAATACCGGGCACCTTGACCAGACGGCCGACTTCTTGCGTGGTGATGGCCTGCGACAAGTCGGTCACGCTCATGCCTGACAGCACACTCAGGGCCGTGCGGGGGCCGACGCCGGAAATTTTGATCAGCTGTCGAAAGGCTTCTCGTTCGCTCAAGGTGGCAAAGCCGTAGAGGATTTGCGCGTCTTCGCGCACCACAAAGTGCGTGACCAAGGTGACTTTTTCGCCCGTGGCCGGCAGGTTGTAGAAGGTGCTCATGGGCACATTCACCTCGTAGCCCACGCCGTGGCAGTCCACCACCACCTCGGGTGGATTTTTGTCGCTCAGGATGCCGGTGAGTTTGCCAATCATGGAGGGAAGCCCTTGGGTTGCACGGTATAGAGGAAAATCAGGTCTCTACGGCCAGCCACAACCGGTCGAAACCACAACGAACAGGATTATCCACTTGATCGTCAGACACACCTTCACCCCGCACAACAACACCCGCCTGTCGCACCTGTGCGGCCCCATGGATGCGCACCTGCGCACCATCGAAGCAGGTTTACAGGTGAGCATTGCGCACCGCCATGAGCAGTTCAAGGTGGACGGCCCCAAGGCCGTGGCGCTGCGGGCGATGGAGATTTTGCAGGCGATCTACGAACGCGCAGACCGCCCGATTGCGCCCGACATGGTGCAACTCATGCTGGTGGGCGACAGCGGCGGCGAAGAGGCTGACCTGCCCGCCTTGCAAACCCGCCGCGCCGACCTGAAGGCACGCACCCCGGTGCAGGCTGCGTACTTGGAAAGCATCGCCACACACGACATCACCTTCGGCATCGGCCCGGCCGGCACGGGCAAAACCTACCTGGCCGTGGCTTGCGCGGTGGACGCGCTGGAGCGATCCAGCGTGCAGCGCATTGTGCTCACGCGCCCGGCGGTGGAAGCGGGCGAGCGTCTGGGCTTTTTGCCCGGCGATTTGTCGCAAAAGGTGGACCCGTATTTGCGCCCGCTGTACGACGCGCTGTATGACCTGATGGGTTACGACAAGGTGCAAAAGGCCTTTGAGCGGAACGCGATCGAGATCGCACCCCTGGCCTTCATGCGTGGGCGCACGCTGAACAACGCCTTCGTGATCCTGGACGAAGCGCAAAACACCAGCACCGAACAGATGAAGATGTTTTTGACCCGCATCGGCTTTGGCGCCAAAGCCGTGGTCACGGGCGATGTGAGCCAGATTGACTTGCCCAAAGGTCAGCTCTCCGGCCTGATCGATGCCGAGCGGGTCTTGAAGCGCGTCAAGGGCATTGCTTTCACACGCTTTTCGAGTGCTGACGTGGTGCGACACCCGCTGGTGGCCCGCATTGTGGACGCCTACGACGCGCAAGGCAGCGCCGCCATGCGGGCAGGTGTCACAACCCGCCGCAAGCCTTTACCCACCGACGATTGAATTTCCAACAGAACCCCATGGCCCTGAAACAACTCCAGCTGTCTCTCCAATTTGGCGACATTCCCTATGCGGCCCGCCACCGCGCCGCCCTGCCCCGCCATGCGGTGGCCCGTGCCATTCGCCATGCTTTGGCCGATGACGCTGAAATCACGGTGCGCATCGTGGGCGAAGAAGAAGGCCGCGAACTGAACAAGAGCTACCGCAAAAAAGACTACGCCACCAATGTGCTGACCTTTGATTACGAGCATGAACCGGTGGTGATGGCCGACCTGGTGTTGTGCGCACCGGTGGTGGCGCGTGAGGCCAAGGAGCAAGGCAAGACGCTGGCAGCGCATTACGCGCATTTGCTGGTGCACGGCACTTTGCATGCACAGGGCTGGGACCACGAGATC
This sequence comes from Limnohabitans sp., assembly GCA_044361935.1. Classification (GTDB taxonomy): domain Bacteria; phylum Pseudomonadota; class Gammaproteobacteria; order Burkholderiales; family Burkholderiaceae_C; genus Limnohabitans_A. The sequence goes on from JBIKHW010000056.1 coordinate 11,091, forward strand.
AGTACAGCCGATGCTGAGGAGATGGAGGCTTATGAAGTGGCCATTTTGGCGGGGCTGGGGTTGAAGAACCCTTACCGGTAATTTTGTTGGGCTCTTGGGTTTGACGTCATGGGTAGTGAGACCTTGAATGGAGTGGGGCCGGGTTCCTCATAACGGGGTACCGTAAATCGTCACCCGGCCCCACCCCATTCAAGGCCGTGTTGCAGTTTTAAATCCCACTGCTCTCTAACTCATGTTAACCCTGAGATACAGGTTTGGAACCGAAAACGGCACATGAACAAAGAGCCTCTCGCTCAAATAACCACCTAGGTGTGTAAGGGGATGCGGCGGGTGACGATTTTCGGTACCCCGTTATGAGGAACCCGCCGCATCCCCTTACACACCCCCCAAAAAAGGCACAAACCGCCTCAACAAAAAGACAAGAACGTTAGAGCAAGCGAACCTTCACGCTCTTGCCCTTGATCTTGCCGTGTGACAACTGTGCCTCCACCTTTTTGGCTAACTCGGCCTGCACCGCCACATAGGTGGAGAACTCGTTCACATTGATCTTGCCCACCTGTTCACGGGTCAAACCACACTCGCCCGCCAGCGCACCCATCACGTCACCCGCGCGAATCTTCTCTTTACGTCCGCCCACGATTTGCAGCGTGCGCATGGGAGGCTTCAAAGGGCCTGCCGCAGCAGGCACCAGATCGGCCAAAGGGGCCCAGTTGGATTCGCGACCTTGCATCACCTCGATTTTGCCAACTGCGCCCATCTCGTCCATGCTGGCCAGCGTCAGCGCCAAGCCCTCGGCATCGCCACGGCCCGTGCGGCCAATGCGGTGGATGTGGATTTCCGGGTCGGGCGTCACGTCCACGTTGATCACAGCCTCGAGGCCTTCCACGTCCAGCCCGCGCGAAGCCACATCGGTGGCCACCAATACGGAACAACTGCGGTTGGAAAACTGCACCAGTACCTGGTCGCGTTCGCGCTGCTCCAACTCGCCAAACAGCGCCAACGCGCTGTAACCCTGCGCCTGCAGCACCGCCACCAAATCGCGGCACTGCTGCTTGGTGTTGCAAAACGCGAGCGTGCGCTCGGGGCGGAAATGCGCCAGCAGTTTGGACACGACATCCAAGCGCTGGCTTTCGCTCACTTCGTAAAACACCTGACGGATTTTGTGGGCGCTGTGCTGCGCCTGCACTTTCACGGTCTGCGGCGCACGCATGAACTGCGCGGCCAACTTGGCAATGCCTTCAGGGTAAGTGGCCGAAAACAGCAAGGTCTGGCGGTCTTTGGCACACTGGCGCACCACCTTGGCAATGTCGTCGAAAAAGCCCATGTCCAGCATGCGGTCGGCCTCGTCCAGAACCAGGGTGTTCACACCCGCCAGACTCAGCGAGCCCCGCTCCAAGTGGTCCAGGATGCGGCCAGGCGTGCCCACGACCACATCGGCGCCGTGCTCCAAACTGAGCGTCTGGCCGCGCAGGGCCACACCACCACACAGGGTCACAACCTTGACGTTTTGGCGGGCACGGGCCAGGCGCCGGATTTCTTGCGTGACCTGGTCGGCCAACTCGCGGGTGGGGCACAAAACCACCGCCTGAATGGCGGCGCTGGGCGAACCCGCCGATTGCAGGCGCTCGATCAAGGGCAGGCCAAAAGCGGCCGTTTTGCCGCTGCCCGTGCTGGCTTGGGCGATCAAATCTTGCCCAGACAAGGTCAGCGGCAAACTGGCGGCCTGGATGGGCGTCATCTGCGTGTAGCCCAGTTGTTCGAGGTT
>JBIKHW010000323.1:0-3929 GCA_044361935.1 Limnohabitans sp.
TGGTGGGCGGGCCTTGCAGCTGCGTGAGGCCATGGTGGGCCAAGGCATCAAACACATCGGCCGGATCGAACTGGCTGCGCATGAGCAGCCCCGAGCCCGCGTGCAAGGAGGCCATGAGCACCGTGCCCAGACCGAAAATGTGCGTCATGGGCAGGTAGGCGTAAGACCGGTCCGAAGGCCCCAGCTGGCGCGACTGCGCCGACACCCGGGCAAACTGCAACAGCCCGGCGTGTGTGAGCATCACACCCTTGGGCTGGCCCGTGGTGCCCGAGGTGAAAATCATCGCGGCCACCTGCTCGGCCAGTTCACCCGTTTGTGCGGCGGCCTGTGGCCTGATGGGTGTGCGCTGCAAACCGGGCAGCACGCTCGCCTGCGTGCCGTGCTGCGCCGCGTGCTGGCGGGCCGCATCGGACACGCCCACCGTGAAATACAACACACGGGCATCGGCCTTGTCGGCAAAGGCCGACACTTCGGACGCGGTCATGCGGGCATTGACGCCGCAAGCCCAGGCCCCCACACGGCTGCAAGCGAGCACCAGCGCCACATGCTCGGGGCAGTTTTCGGCGGCCACCAGCACCCGGTCGCCCACACGCACACCCGCTTGGCGCAGCTCGGCTTCGAGCAGGTCCACCTGCTGGGCCAACTCACCCAGCGTCATCACCCCCTGCTTTAAATACAAAAAGGGGTGTGCGGGTGCCTGAGCGGCGCGTTCATCAAACAGGTGGTGAATGCGCGTGTGCGGTGGGTTCAAAGACAAAGCCATGTTTTATTCAAACGTCATGCCCTTGGTGACTTCGGCCCACAGCGCGTGTTCGCGGCGCATGCGGTCGGCCAGGTCGGCGGGTTTGGCGTTCCAGATGACGTAGCCCTGCTCGATCCAGCGTTTGCTCAACTCGGCATCTTGCAAGGCGCGGGCCGTGGCAGCGGTGATCTTCTGGCTGAGTTCGGCGCTCATGCCCAGCGGGCCATACAGGCCGTACCAACCGCCCACGTCGTAATCACGCACACCCAGCTCGGTCATGCTGGGCAGCTGCGGCAGGGCCGGGTTGCGCTCTTTGGACGTCACCGCCAAAGGCCGCACCTTGCCACCGTCGATGTGGGCCTTGGCCCCACCCACGATGTCAAACATCATCTGGATCTGCCCGCCCATCACGTCGGTCATGGCCGGGGCATTGCCCTTGTAGGGCACATGGGTCATGGTGATGCCCGCACGGCGCGCAAACAGCTCGCCGCTCAGGTGGTTCGAAGCGCCCATGCCGGCCGAGCCGTAGGCCAGTTTGCCCGGATTGGCTTTGCCAAAGGCGACCAACTCGGGCAGGGTTTTGAAGGGCTGATTCTGGTTGATGACCAGCACGTTGGCATAACTGAGGATGGTGGCCAGCGGGGTCATGTCCTTGAGCGGATCAAAAGCCATGGCCTTGAGCACATGGGGGCTGATGGTCATGGTGGGGCTGGCGGCATAGAAAATTTCCAAGCTGTTGGGTGCCGACTTGACCACGGTGTTGCCTGCCACCGCACCGCCTGCACCGGGACGGTTTTCCACAATCACGGGCTGGCCCAGCTCGCGGCTGAGCACGGGCGCAAAAACACGCGCTGATGAATCCACCGGGCCACCTGGGGCATAACCCACGATGAGTTTGACGGTGTTGCTGCCTGTGGACTGGGCCCACAGGGGCAGGGCGGATGTGGTGCACACCGCCCCCAAAAGGGCCATCAGTAAACGGCGCTGGGTGGATGGGGTTTTGGTCATGGTTTGTCTCCTAGGGTTGTCATCGGTTTTTACTTCGGGAAATCGGTGGGGCCCCCGCTCAAGGGGGAAGGGCCCAGGTCTGCGCACGCGCCAAGGCGGCGCGGCAATCGGCCACCATGCGCTCGATCAGGTCGGCGCAGCGAGGGATGTCGTCGATCAGGCCAATCACCTGACCGGCCGCGACCACGCCGCCATCGACATCGCCCGACTGCAGGGCCTGGTTGCCACGCTGGCCTGCGACCAGGTGGCGGATGTCTTCAAAGCTGCAACCGCCCTCGCGGTTTTCGGTGGCGACCACCTCTTGCGAGACCGCGTTGCTCCAGGCGCGGGTGGTGTTGCGCATGGTGCGGAACATCAACTTCGTGTCGCGCTCGGTGGCGCCCACCAGGGCTTGTTTGATGTTGTCGTGCACCGGCGCTTCTTGCGTGACCAAAAAGCGCGTGCCCATGTTCACGCCTTCGGCGCCCAGCGCCATGGCCGCTGCCATGCCGCGCCCGTCGGCAATGCCGCCCGAGGCAATGACCGGCACGCGCAGGGCCTGGCACGCCAAGGGGATCAGCACCAGGCCGGGCACATCGTCCTCACCGGGGTGGCCCGCGCATTCAAAACCGTCGATGCTGATCATGTCCACCCCATTGCGCTCGGCGCTCAGGGCGTGGCGCACCGAGGTGCATTTGTGCACGATGGTGATGCCCGCGTCCTTCATGCGGCCAATGAACTCTTTGGGGCTGTTGCCAGCGGTCTCCACAATCTTCACGCCGCTGTCGATGATGGCCTGCAGGTATTCGGCGTAGGGCGGCGGGTTGATGGAGGGCAAGATGGTGAGGTTCACACCAAAGGGCTGATCGGTCAGGGTGCGTGTGCGGGCAATCTCGTGCGCCAGGGCTTGTGGTGTGGGCTGGGTGAGGGCCGTGAGCACGCCCAAGCCACCGGCGTTGGACACGGCCGAGACCAGCTCGGCCTTGCCCACCCACTGCATGCCGCCCTGAATGATCGGGTAGCGGATGCCCAAGGCTTCGGTGACGCGGGTTTTCATGCTGCGATCAGTTCAGGGTGATCTTGGCGTCGCGGATGATGCGGGCGTAAATTTCGGCATCGGACTTGATCACCTTGGCAAAGTTCTCTTGCGTCTCGCCGCCTGGGATCAATCCCATGGCTTCGATTTTTTCCCGCACATCGGGCAACTTGAGGATGCGCTGGATTTCGACCGAGAATTTGTCCACCACCGGCTTGGGCGTGGCCGCGGGCAAAAACAAACCAAACCAGCCCAGCGGCTCGAAGGAGTTGAGGCCTTGCTCCTTGAGCGTGGGCACATTGGGCAACCACGACAGGCGCTCTGAGCCCGTTACACCCAGCAGCTTGAACTTGGGGAAATGCTGGCGCGAAGAACCCGCATCCATGAAGGCGGTGGACAACTGACCGCCCAGCATGGCCGTGACCAAAGGCGCTGCGCCTTGGTAAGGGATGTGCAGCAGGTCCATGCCGGTCTGCATGTTGAGCAGCTCGCCTTGCAGGTGGGCCGAGGTACCGGGACCATAGGTGCCAAAGCTGTACTTGCCGGGACTGGCCTTGACCAGCTTGACCAGCTCAGCCAGGTTGTTGACCGGCAAACTGGTGCTGGCCGCGAACACGCTGGGGCTGATCGCGACGCGGCTGATGGGGGCGAAGTCTTTGATCGGGTCGTAGGGCAATTTCATCAGCGAAATTTGCTGGAGCAAAGCCACGATGCTGAACAGCACGGTGTGCCCATCAGCAGGCCCTTTGGCCACCAGGTTGGCCCCGATGGTGCCGCCCGCGCCGGGCTTGTTGTCGACCACCACGTTTTGCTGCCAGTTGTCTTGCATCTTTTGCGCCACCATGCGGGCCAGCACATCCGTGGCGCCGCCTGCGGGATAAGGCACGATGAACTTGATGGGCTGGCTGGGGTAAGCAGTCTGCGCATGGGCCGTGCCCATCAGCGCCAAGCTGCTCAACGTGGCCAGGGCCATGCGGCGGGTGAAAGTCTTTGTCATGCCTTGTCTCCTTGGTGGTTTTGTCGTGAAATGACGCTGAAAAATCTCAAGCCCGGGCCTCGCGCACCATGTTGCGGCCGATGATGATTTGCTGGATCTGCGTGGTGCCTTCGTACAGCCGGAACAGGCGCACATCGCGGTAAAAGCGCTCGATGCCGTATTCGGCC
>JBIKHW010000325.1:0-3927 GCA_044361935.1 Limnohabitans sp.
TCAAGGATTTTGTTTTGAATTACGCCAAAAACGACCCGGCTGAAAAAGCTGTTCTCAAGAACATCTACAACTACGGTGGTTTCCGCGAATCGAACAACGACCAACTGATCCCAATCCGTCAACTCGAGTTGTTCAAAGACCGCCGCAAGGTCGAGGGCGATGACAAATTGGCCGCTGCCGACAAAGCCAAACAATTGGCCGAGATTGACAAGCAACTGGCCGCTTTGAAGAAGTAAGCATGTCCACCATGTCCACCGCCATCGCCAGTGCCGATCTGGAAAAACTACAACAACTGGCCTCGCAAAAAAAGAGCCAGGGCCTGAGCTACTTGGTTTGGCTGGTGGCAGCGGGCGTCCTGGCCTGGGCTTGGCAGGGGGCTGAAATACGCCCCCTGGACTTGATCCGAGATTCGGCGAATATGCGCACCTTTGCCGCCGATTTTTTCCCGCCCGATTTCAAAGACTGGCAGATGTACCTGCGCGAGATGGTCGTCACGCTGCACATCGCCTTGTGGGGCACGGTGCTGGCCATTGTGGCCGCCGTGCCCATGGGTTTGCTGTCGGCCGCCAATGTGGCCCCGGCCTGGGTTTACCAGCCGGTTCGCCGCTTGATGGATGCGTGCCGAGCCACCAATGAAATGGTGTTTGCCATGTTGTTCATTGTGGCTGTGGGCTTGGGCCCTTTTGCCGGTGTGCTGGCGCTGTTTGTGCACACCACGGGCACTTTGTCCAAACTATTTTCTGAAGCGGTCGAAGCCATCGACCCGCGCCCAGTGGAAGGCATTCGTGCCACAGGGGCGCACAAACTCGCTGAAATTGCTTATGGCGTGATCCCGCAGGTGATGCCGCTTTGGCTGTCGTATTCGCTGTACCGCTTTGAGTCGAATGTGCGCTCTGCTTCGGTGGTGGGTATGGTGGGTGCAGGCGGCATCGGTGTGATTTTGTTTGAGGTGATCCGCAGCTTTGAGTACGCCCAGACCTGCGCTGTCTTGCTGATGCTGATCGTCACCGTCTCCCTCATTGACATGGTGTCTTCATGGCTGCGACAGCGATTCATCTGACATGGTTCAACCCGGTGCAGCTCGAATGGGGTGCGAACCTGTTGCACACCCACACACCAGACAAAGCGTTTTTTGTACTGGCCGATCCCCACGCCATCTCTTTGGCCATGGAGGCCGATTTAAAAAGGCATTGGGGCGCATTGTGCTTGGGCTGGATTTGGCAGCGTTCTGCCCAAAGCAGCATGTCGGCAGCACTGGAACTGTGCCAGCAGCTTTGGCCAATGTGGGCCACGCAACCGGACGCGGCCTTGTTGGCCATCGGTGGCGGCACCACGCTGGACCTGGCCAAATTGGCCCGCTTTGAGCTGCCAGACCTCGGCCAGGCGACCTCGGTTTGGCGTGCCAACAAGCTGCCGTACCTACACAAGCGGCATACCCTGTGGTGTGCACCCACCACCTCAGGCACAGGCAGCGAAGTCACGCCATGGGCCACGCTCTGGGACCTCGATGCTCAGCCAGCTCTCAAGCGCTCGTGGTCCAGCCCCAAGGGCTTTGCCGACCAAGCCTGGGTTGACCCGAACCTGACCTTGTCTTGCCCCGAAGGCTTGACGCGGGACACCGCTTTGGACACCTTGGCGCACGCGCTCGAATCCATCTGGAACCACCACGCCAATGAGATCACACGCCCTTTGGCTGTGCGTTCGTCGCGAATGGTTTTGCAGACCCTGCCTGCCCTGCTCAAGAGCCCTCAAGACACGGGTTTGCGAGAGCAAATGAGCCAGGCCTCTGTGCTGGCGGGTTTGGCGATGTCGCAAACCCAGACGGCCTTGGCCCACGCCTTGTCGTATGACCTGACCCTGCATGAAAACCTGCCCCATGGCCACGCCTGTGCGGTGTGGTTGCCCATGGTGCTGGACATTGCAGCGGCCATCAGCCCGCAGGTTCAGGACGACCTGGCAGATGTTTTTGACTGCCGCTGGCAAGAAGCTCGGGAACACCTCTCGATCTGGCTGCAGAACCTGGGCATCTCGCCACGCGAGCTGCGCCAGAATCCAGTCGGTCTTTATCAATTACAGCAGGCACTCGCCTCACCCCGAGGCCGCAACTTTGTAGGAAGCACAGCATGAGCAACGATGTGATCATTGTGGGCAGTGGCATCGTGGGCCTGGCTTGTGCTTGGGCCGCGTTGCAACAAGGCAAGAATGTGCGCGTGATCGACCGCGATCCATTTTGTGTGGGGGCTTCGATCCGCAACTTTGGCTTTGTCACCGTCACCGGCCAAGGCCGGGGCGACACCTGGCGTCGCGCCCGACGCTCACGGGATGTGTGGGCGAGCCTCGCACCCCAAGCGGGCATCGCGATTGAGCATGAGGGCTTGTATGTGCTGGCCCAAAGGCCACAAGCCAAAGTGGTTTTGCAAGAATTGTGCAAACAAGCCGAGGGGCAAGATCTGCAATGGCTCGAAGGCCAAGCACTGCAAGACCAGGCCCCACAATTTGTGATGAAACATTTACAGGGGGCCTTGTACAGCCCTTACGAGCTGCGCATCGAAGCCCGCAGCGCCATTGAAAAACTCCGTGTTTGGCTGGCCACACAGGGCGTGGTGTTTCAGATGGGTCAACACGTCCAAGAAGTCATCTCGGGGGCCGTCTTCACGGGCGGGCAGTGGCTGCAAGCCGAGCGCATCTTGGTCTGCCCCGGCCCTGACATGCGCAGCCTGTTCCCTGAGGCCTTCAGCCAAAACAACACCCAGCTGTGTCAGCTGCAAATGCTGCGGGTACAACCGCCAGACGGCTACAAGCTCGGTGCTGGCGTCATGAGCGATTTGAGTTTGGTGCGCTACCGGGGTTACAGCGAGTTGCCCGGATCTCAATTGCTGCTCGATCAATTGCGCGTGGAAGCCCCACAAGAATTGGCCCATGGCATTCACCTGATCGTGGTGCAAAGCCAAGATGGCTCTTTGGTGGTGGGTGACTCGCACCACTACGGACAGGCCATGCGACCATTTGCTTCGCGCGAAGTGGAAGACCTGATCCTTTACGAGATGCAGCGGATGCTGTGCCTGGGCCATTACCAGGTGACCGAGCGCTGGACGGGCATCTACCCCAGTGCCCAGCAAGACAGCTTGGTGCGCGAAGTGTTGCCGGGTGTTCAGCTGGTCAGCGTGACCAGTGGCACTGGCATGAGCACCTCCTTTGGCCTGGCCGAAGATGTCGTTGGCAACTGGAGCGCCGCATGAAGCAAGACAGCACAAAAAACATCCAGGGCATCGTGCTCGACTGGGCGGGCACCATCGTGGACTTTGGCAGCCTGGCCCCAATGGGCGCATTTGTTGAGCTGTTTGCCCGCCACCAAATGGCCATCAGCATCGCCGAGGCCCGCGTGCCCATGGGTTTGCCCAAAATTGACCACATTGCAGCCTTGGCCCGTATGCCTGCCATCGCTGAGCAATGGCAAAACTTGAAGGGCAGACCCTTCAGCCATACCGATGCGGAGGAACTGCTGACCGAGTTTGAACCCATGAGCGCCCAGGCCGCACTGGACCGTTGCACGTTCATCCCCGGTTTCATGTCGGCGTACCATGCGCTCAAAGCCCAAGGCCTGGCCTTTGCCACCACCACCGGTTACACCCGCACCATCATGACGCCCTTGATTGAGATCGCCCACGCCCAAGGGTTCACACCCGCCCTGGTGGTTTGCTGCGACGACGTGGCCCGCAGCCGACCCGACCCCATGGGCATGTGGGCTTGTCTAGAGGCCATGGGTTTGCAGGGTCAGGCTGCGCAGATCATCAAAGTCGACGACACCGCGCCGGGCTTGGCAGAAGGCCTGGCCGCAGGCGCATGGACCGTGGGTGTGGCCATCAGTGGCAACGCCCTGGGCTGGACACATGAAGCTTGGCTGCAGGCCAGCCCACAGGACCAGGC
>JBIKHW010000324.1:0-3927 GCA_044361935.1 Limnohabitans sp.
TTGATTTTGCTCAAAATATAGTCGGTCTTACCGGCTTGTTTTTTCGCAATTTCGTTGAAGCCTGGACCCACAATTTTCTTGTCCACACCGTGGCAGGCTGTGCAGCTGTGCTTGTTCAACAGTGCAATCGCAGCTTTGGCCTCGTTGTTGGCAGGCTTGGCTGCTGCCACCGGTGCCGCAGCGGCCACGGGCATGCCCGCTTTGGGCTCGGGCTGCGTCGTGTCTGCACCGCGCTGGGGGCCGACGATGCGGTTTTGCTCTTGCAAGTTACCGTGGGCATTGCGCGCAAAGTCAGGCAGGTACGAAGCGACCTTGGGCTCAGGCGTGCAGTCCTTCATGCAAATTTTGTTGGCGGTGTCGGGTTTTTTAACGCCACCGAACTCGTTGCCTGGCCACATCGCGTGCGCTGTGCTCATGCCATTGCGGTTGGGCATACGCGCCTGCACTTCGGCGATGTTCTTGTCAGACAGCACATAGTTGTCCGGCACGATGTTGGCCATGTTCAGCATGAAGGCCGTGACGGCGTACACCTCTTCCGTGCTCAGTGTCTTGGGGTTGGTCCACGGCATGGCACGGTTGATGTAGTCCCACAGGGTTGAGACCGTGGGCACCTTCATGATGGTGGTGCGACCGGGGTAGTCGGTGCGCTTCAGGTTGGCCACGCGGCCATTCTTGATGTCTTCGGCGGTGGTGCCACCAATGAGCGGACTGAACACCTCGTTGGACTCACCAAACACGCCGTGGCAGTGGGCGCACTTGGCTTCCCAAACGTCCTGGCCTTTGGCCACCGAGCCAGAGCCTGCTGGCAGGCCCTTGAAGTCGGGGCGCACATCGATGTCCCACTTGGCCACCTCGGAAGGGGTGGCAGCACGGCCAATGCCCGGGAACGGGTTGGACTGTGCAGCCACCACACCCGCTGCAGCGAGCAGGGCCACCGTCAAAACGGCATTACGAAACTTGGACATTTTTCACCTCACCGTTTTCCTGCACCAACCACGACTGGATGGCGTTGTTGTGATAGATGGAGCGCGTTCCGCGAACACTGCGCAACTGCTGGTATGTGGGCTGCACATGGCCTGTTTCATCTTGCGCACGACTTTGGATGATGGCGGGTTTGCCGTCCCATACCCAGTCGAGGTTGAAGCGGCTCAGAGCCTTCGACAAAACCGGCGTCTCCAAGCGTGCCTGCCGCCAGTTGCGACCACCGTCGGTGGACACATCCACGCGCTTGATCTTGCCTTTGCCCGACCAGGCCAAGCCTGTGATGTTGTAAAAACCTTTGTCCAGCAAAACCTGACCGCCCGAGGGGGTGGTGACCACACTCTTGACTTCTTGGAGGTTGGTGTACTGGCGGTGCATGCCATCGGGCTGCAAGTCGATGTAATGAATCGCTTCATCTTTGGCGGCATAGGGTTTGTCGCCCACTTCAATGCGGCGCAGGTACTTGACCCAGCTCACACCTTGCACGCCCGGCACCACCAAACGCAGGGGGTAACCGTTTTCGGGGCGCAACATTTCACCGTTTTGGCCATAAGCCACGATGACTTCGCCGGATGTGATCAGGCTCATGGGGATGGTGCGTGTCATCGACGAGCCGTCACCGCCTTCGGCCAAAACGAACTTGCCTTTTTTCAGGTCAGCACCCGCCAGCTCCAGCAAGGTGATCAAGGGCACGCCCGTGAACTCGCTGCAGGAAATCATGCCATGTGTGTACTGCACCGTGGGCACCGCCACATTGCCCCACTCGGTGGCGGTGTTGGCGCCGCACTCGATGAAGGCAAAGCGCGAGACCGATGGCAAACGCATGATCTCGTCCATGGTGAAGACCATGTTCTTTTTGACCATGCCATTGATCATGAAACGGTGCTTGGATGGATCAATGTCCCACCAGCCTTGGTGGTGGCGCTCGAAGTGCAGACCGCTGGGCGTGACGATGCCAAACAAAGACTGCAGTGGCGCAAACGACACGGAGGCTTGTGTGGTTTGTGTCAAGCCAGGGCTTTGACGGCGCTGCAAGTTCGCTTCGAACTTTGAAGGCTTGCCATATCCCTCGACGGCCACCCCCTGACCCAGTCCTGTCGCGTGCTCAGGCAGATTCAGGATGTTGGGATCGCCACCTTCGGTGGGCACGGGGTTGCTCTGGGCCATGGCCATGGGTGCAGCCGCACCAGCAGCCGCGGCCGCAAAGGCGTTGCGAATGAAATCGCGGCGACCTTTTTTGCCTTCGGCAAAGACCTCCTTGATGCCACTGGGGGTCAGGAAGCTTTCAGGTGCTTTTTGCACCCGTCCTGAGTTGATGTTGTCTGCGTTCACACAAACTCCTTGTTGAGTTGATCATTCATGTCCGCACCGATGGCCACTTGCGTGCATACCGCACGGCAAACCCTCGCCACAGTGTCATCCGCAATCCGATAAAACACCTGAGCGCCTTGACGGCGCTTGCCCAACACCCCCGACCGGAACAGGATGTTCAGATGCTGCGACATGTTGGGCTGGGCCACACCGATGTTCTCGAGCAATTGCCCTACGTTTTTTTCACCCTGGCAAAGCGCACTGATGATGCGAAGCCGAATGGGTGTCGACATCACGGCAAACAAATCTGCCGCTTTGTCAAATACCTCATCCTTTTCCACTGTCATGCTGTCCTTACCATTAGGTTCATATATTCGGAAGTTCGAATATATACGATAAGCGATGAATCTGAATCAGGGATTACACGGGGTTCGCTTCATGACCGGGACAAACCCTGATGAGGGTTTCCAGTCCTGCTGTTTCGATGGAAACCCAGTCGGAGGTTGTGGGCGATGGACTTCAATCCAGCCGTGAACATGCCTTTTGAAAAAGCAGGGTGTTTGTCAGCGCCCCAAAAGGCAAAGACCTAAGGCTTCATTTGAACTTGTAGTGATCCCGGTTGAGCACCGCCGCCACCGAGGTCACGTCCTCGGGGAACATGCCCAGGTTCAACTCGGTGTTGCATTGCTCCACCATGCCGCGCAAAAAAGCAGCGGTGTTGATGCGTCCAAGTGGCTTGTAAATCGCACTGCCGTCTCCACCCACTTTGGAGACATGACAGGCCACGCATTTGCTTTCGGTGATGAGTTTTTCACCCAGTTTGTAGTCGGCATCCTTGAAGATGGCGGGTTGGGCAAAAGCCCAACCGCTCACCAGGACACACAAACCTGCCAAAACGGTTGTTCTACAAATGTTCATAACCATTTCCCCGTAAAAAAGCCGCTCAAGGGCAGACCTTTGAGCGGCAAACAAAAGCCACGAGTACCAATCGAGCTTTTTAAACCATCTGTTTTCAACCAAGCTTGTCAACGGCTTGAATTACTTGGCACCGGCCAGAATCCAGGTGGCCAGCGTCAGGGCGTCGGCGTCGCTCAAAGCGGCTTGGGCGGGCATGGGCACTGGACCCCACTTGCCTGAACCACCGGCTTTGATGCTCTTGGCCAAAATGGCTGCTGCGTCCTTTTGGCCACCGTATTTTTTGGCCACATCGTTGTACGAGGGACCCACCATTTTCTTGTCCACCGCATGGCAGGCCATGCAGGCGTTTTTCTTGGCCATGTCCGAGTTGGCGAATGCAGGGGCTGTCATCAGGGCAGAGACGGCAACAGCAGCAAAAATCAGTTTCATGAGAGCTCCGTGTGAGGGGTTTTAAATATAACCAGACGCTAATTTAACCTAAATCAAGACGGCTCTGTGCAAAACCGCTCAACTTTAGTCTCAGGGATTTTACTGAGCGCCCGCTGCACACCACCCCAAAGCCATCCCAAAAACGCGGCCATAGGGTTCACTCAAAGGCAGGCTGTTCGGGTTTGACCACCGTTTTGCCCGCAGCAGCCCAAGCGTCAAAACCACCCGCAATCGATGCCACATTCAGGTAGCCCATGCTCTGCATGGTTTGCGCCGCCAAAGCTGCGC
>JBIKHW010000326.1:0-3926 GCA_044361935.1 Limnohabitans sp.
ATTTTGTCTTTCATGGCGGGATCACGCGCGATTCTCATCATGGCTTTTTCCAATCGGGCCAGGGTTTCACCCTTGAGGCCCGCTGGGCCGTACATGGCAAACCAAGCGGTGGCTTCCATGTTGATGCCCGACTCTCTGAGCGTGGGCACTTCAGGCACTTGTGGATCGCGTTGGCTACCGGTCACGGCAATGATGCGTACTTTGCCTGCCTTGTGCATTTCGGCGGTTTCAGACACCACGTCAAATTTGTAGCCGATGTGGCCACCCAACAAAGCAGTGTTGGCTGGGGCGCCGCCTTGGAAAGGAATGTGGTTGAGGTTGATACCAGCCGATTGCTCCATCAACACGCCCATGAAGTGGGGCAAGGTGCCTGCACCGGGTGTGCCGTAGCTGGCAGAGTTGGGGTCGGTCTTGGCTTTGGCCACCATCTCGGCGACGGTTTTTACATTGCTGGAGGGGCCGGAGACCACACCAAACTGGAATCGGGCGATTTGGGAAATGGGTGTGAAATCTTTCACCGCGTCGTAATCGAGCTTTTTGTAGACGTGGGGAAACAGCACCATGGGGCCGCTGGGCAAGACGATCACGGTTTGGCCATCGGGCTTAGCCGCCTTGGTCAGGTTCAGGGCGATGCGCCCGCCTGCGCCGGGTTTGTTGTCCACCACGATGGTGCCAAAGTCGTCGCGCAGCGCATCGGCCACCATGCGGGCCAGCACATCGGCCGAGCCGCCGGGTGGGAAACCCACCAGAATTTTGAGGGGGGGCTTTTCTTGGGCCTGCAAGCCAGGCGAGAGCACAGCCAGTGACAGGGCTGCCAAGCCCAGCGTTCTGCGTGTCAGTCGGTAGAAGTTTTTCATGCATGTCTCCAGGTGAGTCGGTATCAAAATCGCGGGTTAACAGAACCTCTGAAGCCACAATGTAGGGCCTGCCATGACAATTGATCTAATCAATCATTCTCCCGGAAAACCCTGATGACGCTGTCTCCATCCCAACGCCTGGCCTCGATTGATGACCTGTTGTTGTACCGACTGGGTCGCTTGTCCAGCACGGCTGGAGCCATGGTGGTGCGCTTGTGTGAAGGGGGCTATGGCATCACGCGGCGTGAATGGGCGGTGGTGGCGCAGTTGTATGAAAACGGCGGCTTGCCACCCTCGGTGCTGGCCGAGCGCATGCACCGAGACCGCGCCCGCACTTCACGCGTCTTGACAGCATTGATCAAAAAACAATTCGTCCTGCGCACGGTCACTCCCGGTGATCGGCGCGGTGCGCGGGTTGAACTGACGCTCGCCGGGCGTTGCTTGTACGAGGATCTCATGCCAAGTATTCAAGCCATCAATGGCCAGATTTTGAGTGCCTTGCAAGCCGACGAGGTCGTGCAGTTTGACGATGTGCTTGCGCGTTTACAGGTGCGTGCCCAGAGCATGGTGGTCGAGCTCAGTCCGAATTGGCCGAGAGCTAACCGCAGGCGCGGCTCGCTGACGCGGAGTGCGGCATGAGGGCATGTGTATGGGGTCTGTTCCTCTTGTTAGGGGCTGGGGGTGTTTTTGCAAAACAGGATAATTGGCCGAGTTCGTCCCAAGTCCAGGTCGAGGTCTGGACGGGTTGGGTCAGCTGGGTGATGGATGGAGACACGGTTTTGGTGGTTCGCCCAGACCACAAAGAGCCGATCAAGCTGCGCCTGGATGCCGTGGATGCGCCTGAAACTTGCCAACCAGGAGGTTCAACGGCGCGTGACGCCATGATCGCGCTGGCGTTGCGCAAGCGGGTGCAGGTTCAGTCCCTGGGTCACGACAGTTATGGGCGAGACATCGGCCGCTTGTCGGTCGATGGGGTGGACTTGGGCGCTGAAATGGTGCGCTCGGGCATGGCTTGGGCTTATCGATTTCGAACAGGCCGTGGGCCATATGCCGCCTTGCAGCGGCAGGCACAAAAGGAAAAACGAGGGTTGTTTGCCGGGCGCGAGGAACCCATGTCACCGGCGCTGTTCAGAAAGTTTCACGGCAGCTGCCACGCCTCTTGAGCGGGGGCTTGCGGCGAACTTCAGGTCCGGTGGGGCGCGCACACCGGGCACTGCGGGTTGCGTTGCATGCGGATGTCGGTCCACGACAGTTCTCGCCCGTCGAGCATCAGCAAACGCCCCGCCATGTGGCTGCCCATGCCGCTCAAAATCTTGAGCGCTTCAGCCGCCTGCACGGTGCCGATGATGCCCACCAGCGGGGCGAACACGCCCATGGTGGCGCAGCGTGTTTCTTCGGGCAGTTGCGCGGGTGGGAAGATGCAGGCGTAGCAAGGCGCATCTGCCTGTGTGATGTCAAACACCGAGACCTGCCCGTCCATTCGGATGGCCGCGCCCGAGACCAATGGCTTGCGGTGCAGCACACAGGCGAGGTTCACGGACTGGCGTGTTTCAAAGTTGTCGCAGCAGTCGATCACCACATCGGCCTGCGCGACCAGAGTGTTCAGCAGCACCGCATCGGCGCGTTGTGTGATGGGGGTGACGCGCACATCGGGGTTGATTTGCGCAATTGCGGTACGCACCGATTCGGCTTTGTACTGGCCCACTCGGTCCAGGGTGTGGGCAATCTGGCGCTGCAAGTTGGTGGCGTCGACCCGGTCATGATCGACCACGGTGATGTGCCCCACGCCTGCACTGCCCAAGTACAGGCTGACCGGAGAGCCCAGACCGCCTGCTCCGATGATGAGGGCGTGTGAGGCTAGGAGTTTTTCCTGACCGTCGATGCCCAGTTCGTTGAGCAGGATGTGCCGCGAATAGCGCAGCAGTTGCGTGTCATCCATGGGCTGCGTCCATCAGTTGCCGATGATCAGTCTTTCTTTTCGACTTTGCGTTCGGCCAATGTGGTGCTGGCTTTGACGGGCTGGCCTTTGAGTTGTCTGAGGGCCTGGGCCAGTTGGAAGTCTTTGTCCGAGCCAAATTCAGGCAGGCGACGTTCTGCAAGCGGTTTTTTGGCGTTTTCTTCTAACTTTTTCATGGCCTCTTCGCGGGCTTTTTCGCGGGCGGGGTCTTTGGCTTCTTCGGCTTCTTTGCCGTTCGACAGGTGTTTGCCCAGGTCGGCTTCGCGAGTGCGCAGGGCGGCGAACACGTTGCCTTCGGCGGTCTCGTCGAGCATCACATCGGGCACAATGCCCTTGGCCTGGATGGCGCGGCCATTGGGCGTGTAGTAGCGGGCGGTGGTGATTTTGAGGGCGGTGTCAGGGCCCAGTTGGCGCACGGTCTGCACCGAGCCTTTGCCAAAGGTCTGGCTGCCCATGAGGGTGGCGCGTTTGTAGTCTTGCAGGGCACCGGCCACGATTTCGCTGGCCGAGGCCGAGCCTTCGTTGACCAAAACCACCAAGGGCACTTTTTTCAGCGCACCACCTGTGGCCAGTGTCATGCGGGTGATGGGGTCGTTGCTGGTGTTGCGACGCCAAAACTGGGGCGATGCCTTGTAGGTGAATTTGCTCTCGGCCAATTGGCCGTTGGTGGTGACCACAGTGACGTTGTCGGGCAAGAAGGCGGCCGACAGTGCCACGGCTGCATCGAGCAAGCCACCCGGGTCGTTGCGCAAGTCCAGTACCAAGCCTTTGAGCTGGGGATCTTGCTTGTACATCTCTTCGATCTTGCGGGCGAAGTCTTCGACGGTGCGTTCCTGGAATTGGGAGACGCGGATCCAGCCGTAGCCAGGCTCGATCAGTTTGGATTTCACCGATTGGGTCTTGATTTCTTCGCGAATGATGGTGACCGGGAAGGTGCGGTTTTCGTCTCTGCGGAAGACCGTGAGTACCACTCTGGTTCTGGGTTCGCCGCGCATGCGTTTGACCGCTTCACTCAAGGGCAGCCCTTTGAGGGGGGTGTCGTCAACTTTGGTGATCAGGTCGTTGGGTTTGAGGCCAGCCCGGTCTGCTGGAGAGCCTTCGATGGGAGAGAC
>JBIKHW010000327.1:0-3922 GCA_044361935.1 Limnohabitans sp.
CATTTGCCCGTGCCGGGGGCCTTGGATCTGTGTTTCATCGCCAGCGTGCCCCTCGTTGAGGTCATGGCCCGCGTGACCCAGGCCGGGTGGCCGATCGTGGAGGGCCCGGTCATGCGCACCGGTGCCACCCAGAAGATCCGCTCCATCTACCTCCGAGACCCCGACCTGAACCTGATCGAGATCTCTGAGTTGGTTTGAGTACTGTCACTGCGTGACAGCAGGGCGTGTTACTGCGCCTTGGCTCCCGATTCCTTCACCACCTTGGCCCATTTGGTGATTTCGGTGGCTTGGTAGCGGGCCAGCTCTGCGGGGCTGGACAGCACAGGGTCGAGGCCCAGGGTTTTGAGGCGTTCTTGTACATCGGGCAGTTTGAACACGCGCAGCACTTCGGCATTGAGCTTGTCGATCACGGGGCGGGGCACATTGGCCGGGGCAAACATGGCAAACCAGGTGGTGGCTTCAAAGCCGGGCACTGTTTCGGCCACGGTGGGCACATCGGGTGCAGCCGGTGAGCGGGTGGCGGTGGTTTGTGCCAAAGCCCGGATCTTGCCCTCTTTGGCCATGGGCAGTGCCGAGGGCATGTTGTCAAACATGACCTG
This sequence comes from Limnohabitans sp., assembly GCA_044361935.1. Taxonomy (GTDB): domain Bacteria; phylum Pseudomonadota; class Gammaproteobacteria; order Burkholderiales; family Burkholderiaceae_C; genus Limnohabitans_A. The sequence continues at coordinate 600 of JBIKHW010000327.1, forward strand.
GATGCTGCCGCCGATCAGGTCGGGGATGGCAAATTGACGGCCTTTGTAGGGTACATGCTCCATGGTGGTGCCGGTGAGCGACTTGAAGAGTTCGCCCGAGACGTGCACCGAGGTGCCGATGCCGGGGGAGCCAAACGAGAGCTTGTTGGGGTTGGCCTTCATGTAGGCGATCAACTCGGGTACGTTTTTGACGGGCAGGGCGTTGTTGACCACCAGCAAGTTGGGGGCCGAGGCGATCAGCGAGATGGGGCTGAAGTCCTTGACCATGTCGTAAGGCATTTTTTCGTATAGCGCTCCGTTGATGGAATGGGTGCCCACGGTGCCCATCACGATGGTGTGGCCGTCGCCGGGCGACTTGGCCACGTTGTCCGCGCCGATGTTGCCGCCCGCGCCGGGCCGGTTGTCTACCACCACCGGAAAGCCCAACTGCGCTTTTTCGCTGAACAGGCGGGCCAGGATGTCGGGCGCTCCGCCCGAGGGAAAGGTCACCACCAAGCGCAAGGGCTTGGTGGGAAAGGCCTGGGCCGCTGCGTTGGTCGCACTCAAAGCACCGAGGCTCAGCAACAAGAGGCTGAGGCCGAACTGCCGTTTGAGTGGCGAGGCCAGTTGTTTGAGGGCAGGGGTGATGCGAGGACTGAAGTGTTTGAGGGGCATGGTTTGTCTCCTTGTAAGCTTTTCACTTTAGGACGCGTGGCCCGTGCTGGGCACGGTGAAAACCCTTTGCTGCAGGCACGAGGCTGTCATCTGCGTGACGCGCCAAGTGGGCTCAAGCGCCTGTGGGCTGGGTTTGCTTTTCGAATCGTGATGGCGTCAGGCCACAATGGCGGAGATTGACTGACACCTCGCCCATGACATCCACAGCCATCACCCGTCCCCTGCAAGCTTGGCAAGTCATGCTGGGAGGCATTTGTGGGCTGGTGCTGACCATCGGCTTGGCCCGTTTTGCCTACACGCCCTTGTTGCCCGCCTTGCAGGCGCAAACCGGTTTGAACGATGCCGCCGCCGGGGGCTTGGCCGCCGTCAATTACGCGGGCTACATCGTCGGGGCTCTGGTCACGGCCTGGATGGACGATGTGCGCTGGCGTCACCGTTTTTACAGCGCAGGCCTGTGGATGGCCTTGCTCACCACGGCGGCCATGGCTTTATCGAGCTGGTTGCCCGCCTGGGGGCTGTGGCGCTTTTTGGGCGGTTTGTGCGGGGCCACCGGCATGTTGCTGGGCTCGGGTTTGGTGCTGGGCTGGCTGATGCGCCAAGGCCGCAGGCCGGAGCTGGGGGTGTTGTTCATTGGCCTGGGGCTGGGCATTGTGGTGTCGGCGCTGGGCGCTTGGGTCTTGTCCGATATCTGGACGCTGTGGTCTGACCAGTGGTTGGCCTTTGCCGCGCTGGGTCTGGTGTTTTTTGTACCCGCCTGGCTGTGGCGGCCGCCCGTGCCGCCCATGCCCACCGCCGCGGCTAATGCCCAAGCTCAGCCGCAGGTCTCGCGCCGCTGGATGGCGACCATGGCGCTGAGTTATTTTGCGGCGGGCTGGGGCTTTGTCATCAGTGCGACCTTCACCGTGGCCATTGTCGAGCGGGAACCGGCTTTGGCCGGGCAGGGCGCGTTGGCCTGGGCGTTGGTGGGGCTGGCGGCCATGCCGGCCGTGTTTTTGTGGGACCGTGTGGCCCGAAAGGTGGGCGACATCCCGGCTTTGCTGCTGGCTTTTGGTTTGCAAACGGTGTCCATCGTGCTGCCCGCTTTGTCGGGAACACTCACGGCAGCGCTGGTCGGTGCAGTGGGCTATGGGGCAACTTTCATCGGCATCGTCAGCCTGACATTGGCACTGGTGGGGCGCCGTGCGCCCCAAAACCCGGGCAAGGCCATGGCGCGTTTGACGCTGAGTTACGGCGCTGCGCAAATGATCGCGCCCGTCGTGGCCGGGGCCATGGCGCAGGCCACGGGGAGTTTCAAAGGCGCTTTGTGGCTAACGGCCGCCGTCATGCTCGTGGGCATGGTGCTGCTCTTGGCTTTGCCCAAAGAGGATTAAATTCCCAGGCTTTGCAGCTGGACCAGGCCTTTGGGGGTTTGCAGGCAGGCCACCAAGTTGGCCGGGCCGGTTTCGATGGCGATGTTGGCTAAACCGATGGCATCAAAGGCAACCTGCAGCTTGGCACCACTGGGGTGACTCACGGTGAGGCTTTGCAGCGTGACACCCGAGCGGGGCAGGCTGTTGCGCGGGTGCAGGCGCAGCGGGTCGGTGGCATCGGGTTTGCCCCACTGAATCAGGGTGGGCAAGCAGCCGTTGAACAAGCGTTCGCCGTCTTCGCGCACGGTGATTTGCCAGTTGAGCGTGCCTTTGCTCGATTTGCGGCTGGCGTGCACCACCTGACCGCGCTCAATGCCTTGTGTGCGCAGCACATGGCGGGCGGCTTTGACGTCCTCGGTGCTGCTGACAAAGTGGACCAGCCGGGGGCCTTGTGCCACCGCTTTTTGTAAGGTGGGGTTGTCCATGTCGAACCAACGCGGCACCTGGGCGCGTTTGGGAATTACGGCCAAGGGGTTGATGGCGATGATTTCGAAGTAGGCCAGAGGAAATTGCGGCGAAGCAATTTTGAACAGACGGTTGTGGGTGCCGTATTTTTCATGCTCGCCGCCGGGGCCGGGGGTGATGCCCATGGTGTCTTCGCACCACTGCACGCCCTGATCCAGGGATGCGGCCATCACCACAAGGTGATCAATTTGAGTTTTCATGGTTTGGCATTGTCGCCGGTCAAGGGCACGCGGCGCGCACCATTGAAGCGTTTTTGCCAATATGCGCTGCGCATGTCTTCAACATTGACCGCCTTGCCAGCACGCGGGGCGTGGATGAATTTGCCGTCACCCACGTAGATGCCCACATGGCTGAAGGCGCGGCGCATGGTGTTGAAAAACACCAGATCGCCTGGTTTGAGCTCTTCGCGGTCAATGACCTCGGTGGCACTGGCCTGGTCAACGGCGCGGCGCGGCAAAATTTGACCGACCGATTTTTCGTAAAGGTGACGCACAAAGCCGCTGCAATCAAAACCGGTGCTTTCACTGCTGCCGCCACGGCGGTAGGGCACGCCCAGCAAACCCATGGCCTGCTCCACCATGCCTGCAGCTTGGTCGCCGGCCTTGTCTTTGACTGCGCTCAATTGGGTGCCAATCTGAGAGACCAGACCCCGTTCGGCCAAGCCCGCGGCCGGTGCGTCCTCTAACGGGGAAGACCAAGCGGGCAGGTTCAGGGCCGCAGCCACAGATAAAAAAAGGATCCAACGCATAACTTGCCAGCATAACGGATATTTTTGTCTTAAAACATGGGGCTTCT
>JBIKHW010000328.1:0-3916 GCA_044361935.1 Limnohabitans sp.
CAACAGCAGAACAAAGGCGCCCAGCAGGCCGGTCATCAGGTCGGCAAACGAGATCCAGGTGGGCGAGGTGGATTCGATGTCGGCGTCTTGCTCGAGCATCAGATGGCTCCCTCGCTGACCAGGTCGGTGCGGCGTTGCAGGGCGTCCAGCACGTCCTTTTGGCTGCCGATGCTCAGGTCAATGATCTCGCGGGCTTGCGCCACGTAATAGGCCAGTTGCTCGTCGCTGCGTGTCATCGATTTGCCCAAAGCCTGTTCGATGCGCTGCAGCTGGGCCATGAGTTGTTCGTTGGTTTGGCCGAAGGCCCGCACGGCAAAGCCCAGGCTCTCGCCGAGGCTCGCCACGTCCACCGCGCTCGCGGTGACTTGCGCGGCGATGCTGCCCAATTTGTCGGTCTCTTGCGCGATGTGTTGTTGGAACTGCTCGCTGGTCTGCGTCAGCGATGCTTGGCTGCTCACCAACAGGGCGTCGATCACACCGCGCTGCTCGGTGGACGCGTGATTGATCGCGTCGAGCAAGGTGCTGAGCGTACCCAGAATGCGGGTGCGCTCTTCGAGCAAGGCGTTGTCACGCGCCACGCTGACCGAGATTTCCTGACGCAACTGGCCAATCACTTCGGCCGCGGCTTTGGGCGCTTCGGAGGCGGTTTCGATGAGGCGGGTGATCGGCGCTTCCAAGGCGGTGCCCAGGGTGCTGAGGTGGGCCGTGACGGTGCTTTGCAGCTCGGCCAGTCGTGCCACGGCAGCTTGGCCGCGCTCGTCTTCCACTTGGCGCAGGGCGGTCAGTTCCTGGCGCAGGAGTGCCGAGAGCTCTTCGGCCCGCTGGCTGTGTTGGGCCGCCCACTGCGCTTCGGCGGCGATGCGCGTTTGCACCAGCGCTTCGCTGCTGGCCAGCAAGCGGGTGATCTCGGCCAGGGTCAGCGTGCCCGAGGTTTGCCACTGCTGCTGCAGCCCATCGGCCATGCTGTGCAGCGCGGTTTGCCAGCTCTCTAGGCGTTGATGGTCGGCATTGCTTTGTTGGGCGTGTTGGGCCGCTTGTGCGCTGCCCACTTGCACGACCAAGGCTTGGGCGCTGCGCTCGAAGTTCTGGCTGAAGGCCTCCAGAGTCTGGCCTACGCGCTCGCTCATGCGTGTGTTGGTTTGTTCGTGTTGGCTCAGCGTTTGGGCGCTGGTTTGCGCCAGGGCGGTGGCGGTGGCGGTGAGCTGCGTGTGCACCTCGCCCACTTGCAGTTGGGTGTTGTGCAGCAGGCGATCGTTCAGGCTTTGGGCCTGTTCGGTCAATTGGGTCATGGTGGCCTGCACCACCGGTCGAATGCAGTCGGTGGCCAGTTGCAGGCTTTGGCTCAGGCTGGTGCGCAGCGACTGGTCCACCGACTGCGCCAGGCCCGTGTAGGCTTTGTGCACCTCTTGCTGCACTTTTTCTTGAAAGCTGTGCTGGCTGGTCAAGAGTTGGGTGTGGGTCAACTCGGTGCTGCTGGCCATTTGTGCCATCAAGGCCTGCAGTTGCTGCAGCACTTGGGGCAGGGCCTGGGCTTGCTGTTGCAAGGCAAGGTAGCTTTCTTGCCGCTGGTGCGCGAGCGAGAAACGCTGCAGTTGGGTGTGGGCCAGGGTGTCCAGTTGCTGAGAAGACAGGGCGCGTTCTCGGCGGGCCAGGCTGCTCATCAGGCCCAGCATGGCCGATGTGGCCACACCTGCGACCGAGGTGCCAAAAGCCAGGCCCAGGCCTTTGATGGGTTCCGAAAACGCGGCCCGCACACCTGCAATGGTGTTGGTGCCCTCGAGCGCAAAAACCGCGCCGTTGAGGGTGACCACCATGCCCAAAAAAGTGCCCAACATGCCCAGCATGACCAGCAGGCCCACCAGGTAAGGGGTGAACACTGGGCCGGGCAAGGCCACGCGCTCGCCTTGCACCCGTTGGCGCACCGGGTTTTGCAAGGCCAAAGGCAATGTGATGAGCCAGTTGCTCAAATCGGCGAGGTCCGAGGGGACTTGGGCCAGACCCTGGTCGAGTGCGTTGGTGGTGGCACGGTATTGGCGCAACTCCCAGGCACCAAAACCATAAACCGCGCCAATGAGCAGTGTCATGACCAGCACCAAAAAGTGGCTGCTGGCCACGGCCGCGGCCACCCAGATCAGGGCCAAGGCGCCCAGGCCAAATGCGATCGGAAAAGAAAAACGTTTCATTGTTCTTGTGGGGTGTCAGAGGTGATGGCTTCGAGCAAGCCGAGGGCCGGTTGCAGTCGTGTGTCGAGTTCGGCCAGCAAGGCTTGGCGAATGGTTTGGCGCAGGGGCATCAGCCAGCTGCTGGGGTCGGCCTTGGGGATGTCGTTGGTGGCTGAGGGCATGGTGTCAATGTCGTCTTCATGGGCATCGGTCAATCCGTCGGCGGTTTTGGTAGCCAAGGCCGCAGGCAAGGCTTGGGCCTGAACCTGCATGTGCGCCTTGAGGGCTTGAACAAAGCGCTTTTCCAGCAGTTTGGACGTTTTGGCTAGCAGCACTGCTTCGCGCTCGGCAAGGATGTTTTCAAAAGCAGTGTCGAGTGCGGCCAGTTGTTGCCCAGCTCTTGCGCGTTGGCTCAGCTGCAGACGCAACTGGGCGCGCAAGCTGCGCAGCGTGCTTTCCATTTGCCGCTGGTGTGCGGCCACAAAGCGGCGGTAGGGCTCAAACGCGGTCTTGATCTCCACCGGTTCGTCCAAAACCGGGGCGGGCATGTCGATGCGCGCCAGGCCCGAGCCCGCGGGTGCGCCTTGGGTGATGGACTCGACCAGTTGGGCACGCACTTTGTCCACATGCCTGGCCAGCAGCTCGGCGGGGATGGGGGCCATGCGCCTTAAATGGGGCAGAGGGGCGGCGGGTTGTTGATCGGGGTTTGTTTCTGGGTTCAGCACGCAGTGCAGCGCAATGGCCTGCCGAAAGTCCAGCCAGTCGCCAAGTTTTTGCCCCAAATCCTCTGCCTGACGGGCAGGGGCGAACAAGGCGTTTTCGGTCAGAAAACGCACCAAGCTGGCGCTGTATAGGCTGGCACGCGGCAGGGCTCGCGTCATGGGTGTGTGTGGGTGTTGAATCGGACAAGCAGAGCCGCAGGCTCTTGAGGCAACGGGCGCCCAGCGCTCGCGTTGAGGACTGCACCTAAGCGCAGAGGGCTTGAATTTTAACCGTGCGTGAAGTGGTAAAAACTTGATTATTTACTACAAAAATATAAAAAAGTACAGGCGTTCAAGCTGTTTTGGGTTTGTAGTCGCAAAACGCCGCCACCGAGCATTGCCCGCACAGTGGTTTGCGCGCTTGGCAGACATAGCGCCCATGCAGGATCAACCAATGGTGCGCGTCCACCAAGTACTGGGCGGGGATGCGCTTGAGCAGTTTGAGTTCCACAGCCAAAGGCGTTTTGCCCGGAGCCAAACCTGTGCGGTTGCCCATTCGGAAGATGTGTGTGTCCACCGCCATCGTTGGCTCGCCAAAGGCCGAGTTCAGCACCACATTCGCCGTTTTGCGGCCCACGCCGGGCAAGGCTTCTAGGGCTTCGCGTGTGCGGGGTACTTGGCCGCCGTGTTGCTCAACCAGAATCCGGCAGGTTTCCATCAGGTGTTTGGCTTTGCTGCGGTACAGGCCGATGGTTTTGATGTGATCTTCCAGTCCCGCCAGACCCAAATCCAAGATTTTTTGAGGGGTGCCCGCGACCGGGAAGAGGCGTCGAGTGGCCTTGTTCACGCCCACATCGGTGGCCTGGGCCGACAGCAGCACGGCGGCCAGCAGCTCGAACACGCTGGTGTATTCCAACTCGGTCACGGGCATGGGGTTGGCAGCTTGCAGGGTGGCAAAGAAGGATTCGATCTGTGCGGGTTTCATGGGGGTCAAAAGTGGGTGTGCAGATGTTGGCAAAATGAGGGCCAAGACAACCTGGGAAGATACACCAT
>JBIKHW010000329.1:0-3912 GCA_044361935.1 Limnohabitans sp.
GAGATCGATTTCGATATCCCTTCTGGCGGTACAGAGCGCGCATGGTCCAAGAGTGGGAAAGCCGCCGTGCAGCTGATCGGTGGTACTGAGATCCCGCTGGGAGATACCTGGAGGCTGACCGCTGACGTTCGCGTATTGCGAATTGGCAACGTTGAATTGCCAGCAGAAGAAGGGGTCACGGGTCGATTGACGCAGCCGCGCTACAACCCTGTTTCTGTTCAAGTGGGATTGCGACGGTTATTTTGACCTTCGCGAGCTTGTAGGCTCTTAGATGCGGTTGGCATTTCTTGGTACCGCGCTCGGTCACCAAATCGCGCCACCGCATCCGCCTTTCGGCGTCGGCTGATGGGAACTTCGCGGCCATCACTCAACTCACAAATGGCAGCTTCACCGCGACGCCCTACGGTCCGCACATGCCTGGCATGCACCCACCATGAGCGATGAACCCGCATCCCGGCACTGCCTTCTTCGTCTTCCACTTCTTGCAAACTGCCCAGCACCAGCGCTGCGCCCCGAGTGGTCCAGACGCGCAAGTATTGAAGCTCAGACTTGACGGCTATCACATCGTCACCCAGCTCTGTGGGTAACGCTGCGCGCCAATTACGAATGCTCGCCTCAACGACTTTGGGTTCTTGCGACAGGGCTACCAGCGGTTCATCGACTGAACGGTTGATATTTTGAACCAATGGCGGCAACAGACCCTGCAACCGAGGCCAAGAGATCAACGCCCATGCAGCCATGACTGGGCCCGACATATTCAACCATTCTTCGACCAGCACAGCCCAACCGAATGTTGGCTCCACGCTGCGCAGTTCTTCGGCGTCAAGCGTTTCACCAAATCCTAAAACTTGCTGCATCAATCCCTCGCCGATCAGCCAGTAGATCGGCGCCAGCACGGCAGAACCACACAAACCACTCATGGCAACGAGCGACCACAACGGCATTCGGCCTTTCGAATCGAACCTGCTCATCAGGTACAACATCGTCTGAAGAATGGTCAAGCCGGCGCCAATTTGGAGTGCCCAGAAGAGCGCCATCCATGGCCAAGGGGCCAAGAACCCAGGGTCTGGCGTCAACGCCATTACTAATGCCCAGAGAGCCAATCCCGTGCCCCCCAAGTAACGGGCAATTGACACGCTGTTGGGTGTATCAACTGATGTTTGCATGTCGTGACTCTAACAACTCATAGATGAAATCCCAGGTTTGAAAGCGGAAAAAAAGGAAATTCGCACGCATAGGGGGCATTTGGCATTCCCCCAAATCTCTAGACACTTTTATAGCGCAGTCTGACGTTGCTGCTCGAACTTGTATCAGCAAATTTTGGGAATGACTGCAATACAGCGGCTACTACCAGTAGGCAGAATTTCTTCAATGTCTGCCTCCAGCCTATTTGAGCCGTTCCCTAGACGTGGGCATTGCAGCGATTGCTGCCAGTCGGTAGATTTTTGCAAGGTCCTCTTCCAGCCTAAAAAGGACCATCGGCCATCTCACTGTTGATCTCACAGTGATTCAACCGCAAAGCTGCTGCCGTTACCTGTCAGCAACAGCAGCACTTCAGAGCCGCCCACTGAGCAGGGTTAGAAAGTCCCCGCGTAAGACCCACCATCGGCCAACACGTTTTGACCCGTCATGTAAGCCGCATGCTGGCTGCACAAGAAGGCGCAGATCGCGCCGAACTCTTGCGGATTGCCGTAGCGCCCAGCCGGGATTTGCGCTTGCTGGATCACGCGCAGCTCCTCCACCGTTTTGCCTTGCTTTTGCGCCATGGCGGGCAGTGTGGCGCGGATGCGGTCGGTGTCGAATTTGCCGGGCAGCAGGTTGTTGATGGTCACGCCTTTGGCGGCAATGCCGCTGCGCGAAGCACCGGCTACAAAGCCGGTCAGGCCGCTGCGTGCGCCGTTGGACAGGCCCAGCACGTCGATCGGTGCTTTGACGGCGCTGCTCGTGATGTTGACGATGCGGCCAAAGCCGCGTTCGGCCATGCGGTCCACGGTGGCTTTGATGAGCTCGATGGGGGTGAGCATGTTGCCGTCGATGGCTTTGAGCCAGGCCTCGCGGCCCCAGTCGCGGAAGTCGCCGGGGGGTGGGCCGCCTGCGTTGGTGACCACGATGTCGTAGTCCTTGCCGGGGCCGCCCGCCACGTTCCAGATGGCTTCGCGTCCGGCTTCGGTGGTGATGTCCTGCGCGACAGCGATCAACTGCACCTTGCCGCCTGTTTCGACACGCAAATCGTCCACAGCTTTGTTCAGCACCTCGGCACCGCGTGCCACCATGACCACGTTCACGCCTTCAAGCGCCAAGGCCCGTGCGCATCCCCAGCCCAAGCCTTTGCTTGCGCCACCCACCAAGGCCCACTTGCCTGCAATGCCCAAGTCCATGTCAATCTCCTGATTTGATGTTGTGCGGCTTGCTGGCCGCGTTACGTTGTGCGACCCACTGGCCGCGTGACCCAAAACACACCGCTCAAGACCAACACAGTCCCGGCGATGATCCACATGTTGAACGGTTCGTCCAAAATCCAGACGCCCATGAGCAGCGTGAACATGGGGCCGATCATGCCCGTTTGCGCTGTCAGGCCCGGCCCGATGCGCTCAATGGCCATCATGACCAACAGGACGGGCAGCACGGTGCAAGCGGTGGCATTGAGCAGCGACAGCCACATCACGGGCTCGGGCACCCAGGCCGTTGTCAGGGGCCTGAGCAGCACAAACTGCAACAAGCAAAAGCCGCAGGCCACCGAAGTGGCCAGACCCGCCAGGCGCAATGAGCCCAAGCGCTGAACCAGTTGCCCGCTGTAGGTCATGTACAGGGCATAAGTGCCTGCGCTCAAAAACACCAACAAAGCGCCCCAAGCCGCGTGCGTCCCGGCCAGCCCCAGCTCGTGCCCGAACACCACCAACACGCCCGAGTAACTGATGGCCATGGCCACGCCTTGGCGCTGCGTGATGCGCTTTTTGAACAACACCCAACCGAGCAGCAAGACCAGAGTGGGGTTGAGGTACAGGATCAATCGCTCCAAGGAAGCGCTGATGAACTCCAAACCCCAAAAATCCAGAAAGCTGGACAGGTAATAACCACAAAAGCCCAAACCCAAGACGCCCAGCCAGTCTTGCCGGGTGAGCGGCGCTTTGCCCCGCCCTGCCCACCAAGCCATGAGTACAAACAGTGGCAGCGCCAGCAGCATGCGCCACATGAGCAAAGTGACCGCGTCCACACCGTAACGGTACGCCAGCTTGACGATGATGGCCTTGCCACTGAAGGCCATGGACCCAGCCGCCGCCAGCAACAGACCCGCCGTCAGGTGCGGCGTGGGGCTGGGCACCATCAAAAGCCCACGGCTTGACCGTCGCGGCGCGGGTCACTGGCCACTTGGTAGCCCTGCACGGCCGGATCGCCCATGCGCCAGATGAACTGGCCCGCGCCAAAGTCTTGGTAAGAGTCGTTGATGATGTCGAGCTGGTGGCCGCGTGCGATCAGCTCTTGAACAGTCTGGCCATTCATCGCGGCTTCGACGTTGATGTTGAGGCCCGTGTTGTAGCGCCAGCGCGGTGCATCGCACGCCGCTTGCGGGTTCTGGCCGTAGTCGAGCATGCGCACCAGGGTTTGCATGTGGCCCTGGGGCTGCATGTTGCCGCCCATCACGCCGTAGCTCATGACCGGTTGGCCGTCTTTGGTGACAAAGGCGGGGATGATGGTCTGGAAAGGACGCTTGCCCGGCAACACAAGGTTGGCGGGGTTTTGGCCCTGCAGGTCTGTGCTGAAACCGTGACCCCGGTTTTGCAGGCTGATGCCGTAAGTGGGCTCGACCACGCCGGAACCAAAGCCCATGTAGTTGCTCTGGATGAAGCTGATCATCATGCCGTTTTCGTCGGCGGCCGTGAGGTAAATCGTGCCGCCCTTGACCGGGTTGCC
>JBIKHW010000330.1:0-3870 GCA_044361935.1 Limnohabitans sp.
ATGACGACCGGGTCGCGCAGAACGCCGGATTCATAGCGCTTGACCTTGGCCACCTGGGCGGCTTGCTCTTGCGCGGTGAGGTTTTTGTGCACGATGCCGATGCCGCCTTCTTGCGCGATGGCAATGGCCAGGCGCGCTTCGGTCACGGTGTCCATGGCGGCGGACACCAGGGGCAGATTCAGGCGGATGTTGCGGGTGAATTGCGTCGCAAGCGACGTGTCCTTGGGCAGGACTTGGGAGTATGCGGGGACGAGGAGAACGTCGTCAAAAGTCAGGGCTTTACCGAGTAGGCGCATAAGCTAAGGCTCCAAAAAATGGATTGTACCCGTGCAACCCAAGGGATTTCCCTGATTCGGCCGTAAAAATCAGCGCTCGCCCAAGCACACAAGCTTCAGCTATTTTGGTAGTGCAAGACCTTGAGCGACTTTTCCGGGTCGATGTCCGAAAAAGCCACTGGGTTGGCCAGTCGCTCGACAAAACGCAGGGCGGGCGCTGCTTCGGACACCTGCGCGTGCAAAAAAGCTGTGTCCAGTTCTGGCGCGTTCAGGCACAGCAGCACATGGCCTTGCGGCTCCAGCAAATCGGGCAGCCGCCGGATCAACTTGATGTAGTCCTTGGTGGCGATGAAACTGCCCTTTTGGTAGCTGGGTGGGTCAATGACGATCACGCCATACGGCCCCATTTTGTTGATCTTGCCCCAGGTCTTGAAGATGTCGTGGCCCAAAAAGCGGGCCTTGGCGGGCAAGTCGTTGAGGCGGTGGTTTTGCTGGCCCACGGCCAAGGCGCCTTGGCTCATGTCCAGATTGACCACTTGCGCTGCTCCACCCTGCAGCGCGACCACCGAAAACGCGCAGGTGTAGGCGAACAGGTTGAGGATGTTTTCGTGCTTGGCGTGGCGTTTAAGCCATTCACGCCCGTTGGCCATGTCCAAAAACAAGCCGTGGTTTTGACCGCGCATCACATGCACCAGGTACTTGGCCCCCTGCTCGGTCACCACATGCGGCTCGGGCACGCTGCCAGCCATGAGGCGGGTTTGCGCTTCACCTTGCGCACGGCACTGAAAAACCCAGTTCAGCGGCTCGTCGGGGACCAGGGTTTCCCAGCGCTGCGCCAAAGCATCGTGGCACTGGGCCAGCTCGTTCTCGCTCACGGCTTTGAAGCTGGTCAAGACCCACACCGGCGCAAACCAGTCCAGTGTCCAGTGCTCGCAGCCGGGGTACCGGCCGCCACGGCCGTGGAAAACCCGGTGCGCATCGGCTGTGATGGCCATCTGCTCGATAGCATTCAAAAGGGCTTGCATGGTGGTTTCAATACCCGGCAGCAGAACCGCTTTTGCGATTGGCAAAGAGGCCCGTGCGGCCTTTGCCTTGGCGCTTGAAGCGCTGGCGGCGTGAGACTTTGGGGTCGACTTTGAGGGGGCGGTACAACTCGATGCGGTCTCCGGCTTGCACCACCTGCGACCAGGGCACTTTTTTACCCCAGATGCCGGGTTGCTGAAACTGAAGAGATGACAAGGATGCGTCATCGGTAGTCCCCGGGCTTGGCAAATGTTGCGCAACGCCGCGCTCTAGCACCGCTTGCACAGTGCTGCCTACGGGCACCTGGAGTTGAATTTCTTGCACATGCCGGGGTGCAAGACTCCAGCAAAGTATGACCTGAACAAATTGTTCAGCCATAAACCGCTTCGGCACGTTTCACAAAGGCATCGACCAGGCTCGCCGCGATCTTGTCGAACACCGGACCGACCAGCGCCGCCAGGGTTTTGCTGGAAAAGCCATACTGCAAATCCAGTTCCACTTTGCAAGCGCGTTGTGTGCCGTCACCCACGGGGGTGAAACGCCACATGCCGCTCAGGTTGGAAAACGGACCTTTGACCAGGCTCATACCCACCGATCGGCCTTCTTCGTGGGTGTTGCGGGTGGTGAAGGTTTGCTGGATGCCGCCCAAGCTGATGCCGACCTCGGCCACCATGCCTTGGGCGTCGGTTTCGAGCACGCTGGCACGGTCACACCACGGCAAAAATTCGGGGTAACGCGCCACGTCAGTCACGAGGCGAAACATTTCTTCTGGCGAGTACCAGATCAGAACGGACTTGTGGATATTCTTCATACAATGCAGCGATTGTAGTTTTTCGACATGCCATTAGGCTCACTGTCTCACTGCACACCCTTGCGAACGGCCGTGCCGTCCTTATTTCCTCCTCATGGCCACCACCAAAAAGACCCCTGCTGCTCCCGTTTTTGCCAAGATTGCCGAGAACAAAAAAGCGTCGTTCGACTATTTTTTTGAAGAGCGCTACGAGGCCGGCATGGTGCTGGAAGGCTGGGAGGTCAAAGCGATTCGCGAAGGCAAGGTGCAACTGACGGACGGTTACGTGGTCATCCGCAATGGCGAGCTGTTCATCATCGGCTGCCTGATCAACCCGCTCAAAACCGCGTCCACACACATCAATCCCGAAGCCGCCCGCACGCGCAAGCTGCTGCTGAACAAGGAAGAAATCAAGCGGCTGATCGGCAAGATCGAGCAAAAGGGCTACACCCTGGTGCCAATCAATTTGCACTGGAAATCGGGAAAGGTCAAGTGCGACATTGCGCTGGCCAAGGGCAAAGCCGAGCACGACAAGCGCGACACCATCAAGGACCGCGAAGGCAAGCGCGAAGTGGAACGCGCCATGAAAAGCCGCCACCGCGATCGCTGAGCGCCAAGGCGCAAACGTTCAGCTCAAATCGCGCAGCGGGTGGTGGTCGGAGGGCCAAGGACTCACAAAGAAACGCTCTGCCTCAGACAGGTCCACCTCTTCCACACGGGCCGGTTTCCAGTTCGGACTGTGGTCCTTGTCCACCGCCAAGGCGCGGATGCCTTCCACCGTTTCACTCTCAGCCACCGAGCGCAGGTGGAAACAGTGGTGCACCATGTCGCGCTCCATGCGCAGGTCATCGGACAGGCTCATTTTGCGGGCGCGGCGAATTTGCTCGAGCACCACATGCAGCATCAAGGGCGAGCGGTGGCGCAAAGCGTGTGCCGTTTTCTGGCTCCATTCATCGGACGCTGATTCCAATCTGGTCAACATGTCTGCCACCGTGGGCAAGCCAAAAACCTCGTCAATTTGCGGCTGAGGCGTGAGCTTTTCGGGTGTCATGGCACCGGCTTGCGCCAACACCCAACGCTCCACCGATTCGGCGTTCTCAAAAGGGCTGCTGATCAAGGTCTGCCAGATGGGCTCCAGCATGCCGCTGGGCAGCGCAATGTCGGCCAACCTGGCGGCCACGGCTTGAGCGCCGCTCAGCATTTGCCCCGTCAGGCCCAGGTATTCACCCAGGCGCCCCGGGCAACGGCTTAGGAAATAGCCACCGCCCACATCCGGGAACAAACCGATGTTGGTTTCGGGCATGGCCATCTTGGTGCGCTCGGTCACCACACGAACGCTGGCGCCTTGGCTGATGCCCATGCCGCCACCCATGACGATGCCGTCCATGAACGCGATATAGGGTTTGCTGTAGGTGTGGATCAGGTGGTTGAGGCGGTACTCTTCAGTGAAAAAATCACCCAAAGAAGCATCACCTGCAGTGGCTGCCTGATGAAAAAATCGGATGTCGCCGCCCGCACTAAATGCACCAAATGGACCTTCTTTGCCCGTACCGCGTACCGCCACGGCCAGCACTTGAGGGTTGGATTGCCAATCGAGCAAAGCCCGGGTCAAGGCCCGCACCATGTCGAGCGACAAGGCGTTCAGGGCCTTGGGGCGGTTCAGGGTGATGCAGCCAATACGGCCTTCAATCTGCGCGATGACATCAGACATTGTTTTGTTTCCAGCCTAACCATTGGTTCATGAGCAAAGCCCCCAGGACCAGGGACCCTCCTAACAATACG
>JBIKHW010000331.1:0-3858 GCA_044361935.1 Limnohabitans sp.
GGTGGGCGTTTTGTTCCACCCATTGGCCAAAACGCACACTGCCGGTGAAGTCCACGATGGCCGTTTTGGGGTGCTTGATCAGTACTTTGCCAATCGGCTCGCTGGTCGTGTCGATGGCCAGGGTCACGATGTTGGGGTCAAAGCCTGCTGCCTGCAGCACCTGGCGGAAGGCCTTGACCGTGATGGCCATGGGCAACACGGTGGCCGGGTGGGGTTTGACGATCACCTGGTTACCAGTGGCCAGGCTCGCCATCATGGAGGGCCATGCGTTCCAGGTGGGAAAACTCGCGCAGGAAAAACACACGGCCGTGCCACGGGGCACCAGGCGGTAGGTCTTTTGCAAGTGGATGTCCGCGCTGCCAAAGCGCCTGGACCAGTGGGCCGAAGGGGCCACCGAGCGCATGGCTTGTTCGGCATACACCAAGGCTTCAATGCTGCGGTCGAGCGCGTTCACGCCCGAGCCGGCATAGGCCATGTTGTAGCTTTGCCCTGCGGTGTGCATGACCGCGTGCAAGACTTCAAACAGGTGATCTCGGTACAAGACTTCAAGCACTTCCATCAGCACGCCAATGCGCTGCGTGTAAGGCGCTTGTGCCCAGCTGTCCATTGCTTTTTCGGCCGCGTCAAACAGGGTGTCGATGTTCGATTGCGGGTAGACCACACCCAGCGCTTGCTGGGTGTAAGGCGATATTTCTTCACCGATCCAGTTCGTGATGCCGGGCTGGTTCAGTTCAAACCGGCCGTTTTTCAGGTGCTGTTCGAAAGCGGCAAGGCCTGCGCTTTTGGCATGCGCAGCCTCGGGGTACTTGTCGGGCATTTCCGGGTAAGGGCTCCAGCAGTGGCGCGTGGCACAGGCTTGCTGGGCCTGCTCAAAACGGGCTTGGTGCTTTTCGAAGAGGGTCATCAACGTCTCCAGATCAGTCGGTGGTGGCGCAAGATGGTGGTGCCGGGTACCGGGTCGGATGCCGACAGGGTTAACGTGCCATCGGCTGCAAAGTCCATGTTGCGAATTTGGTCGCTGCCCACAAAATTGGGGTTCAGCGCATGGCTGACGTGGTGAACCACCTGGGCCCGGCCTTCGTGTTGACGCACTTCATAACGCCCCGCGTACTGAAAGAAACTCTCGAACGCGGCCAGGCGTTCGGCCTCTGGTGCGCTGCGCACGCTGGCGCTGGACAGGGGTGCGCGACCCGAGCGGGCGATGCAAGCGGCCATGCCGCCGTCGTGCGTGTACTGGATCAGGCCGGTGGCATTGGGGCCAAAAGGGTAGGTGGTGGGGCGACCATCGTCGTAGGTGATTTCCCAACGCACCAGGTTCCAGACACCCAACAAGTCCTGTGCCGTGGGGGTTAAAACATCCGTGTTCATCTGCTGCGCCATGACATCAGGGGGTGGGCAAGAGAGACTCACGCACCCAGGTGCTGTGAAAACCATGCGGCACGCGCTGCGGCAAGAGGACCCGAGCCACCGGCCCATTGGCCAGTTGTTGTGCATCGATGATCCAGACTTCCGAGCGGTCTTTCAGGCCGTTCCAGACAAAGCCGATCAGGTAGCCATCGTCTTCAGACTGCGGGTTGTCACGCGGGGCAAACGGGGCCTCACTGAACCAGTGACCTTCTCCGGGGTGGTAAGTCACAGCGCTGCCGGTTTCCAGGTCGTACTTGGCCAAACCTGCAAAGTGGGGTTGCTCTACGGTGCGCGCACGTCCCATCAGCACATGGTAGGTGTAGCGGGTTTTGTGGCCTTGGTACCAGGCGTTGATCATCGGGAACTCGGTGTTTAGGATGTCGTCCACCACGCTCTCGCGGGTCTGGCCGGTGGCGAGGTTAAAGCGCCATTGGTAGAACTCGTATTCGGTGCCTTGAGTGCCAATGGTGAACAGCAAACGCTTGACATCCAGGCTGCCGTCAAACTGCTTGGGCATGGCGTAAGGCGTGCCCAGCATCACGATTTCGGTTTCGCCCTTGTCGTTGACTTCTTCCCAAGCATTGGCCACATGCAGCATGTAGCGCGGATCGGCTTCAAACCAGCGGATGTCTTGCGCGCTGCCGTGTCTGGGAATGACGGCAAAACGCGACTTCCATTCGGGGTGAAACTCCAGGCTGTAACGACCCGCCTTCAAGGCTTCGGGGTTGTTGATCAGCGGGAAGTCGTGCAGGACGCTGTAGTTGGCGGTGATGGCCATGTCGTGCGGCAAACGGGGCCCCGGCAGTTCAACCGGAACCAGGGTTTTCAACTCGCCGGTGGCACTGAGCACGCCGTAATGCATATAGGGGTGTTGGTTGCCATAAGCAAAAAACAGGTACTCACCCGTGCGTTCGTCCACGCGGGAGTGGGCCGAAATTTGCAGCCCCTTCAGGCGAGGATCGGATTCGAGCTTGCCTACAGTTTGCAGCGTCAAGGGATCCACCTGGTAGACCGCGCCGCCGCGGTACCACATGGACAGCAATTTGCCGTTGTGAAATTTCACATCGGTGTTGGAGGTGTTTTTGAGCGCATCGTCAGGCAATGCGCCTTCGGGCAGGCGTTGTTTGAGTCCAGGGGCCAGGCTAACACCAGCCGCTTGGTCGGCCTGCAAACCATCGGTGTTGACCCAGCGGTTGCGGTAAGTGACCTGGCCGTTGCGGAAATGCACGGCATGCAACATGCCATCGCCGTCATACCAGTGGTATTTGCCTTTGGGGGTGTGCTGTGGCACGGGGCCGTTGCGCACGTACATGCCGCTGAAGTCTTTGGGAATCTCGCCAATCACCTCGAAATCACTGACGACCAGCTCTTCCTTGATCGGCGCAAAACCGCCTTGGAGGTTGGGGTTGTCAATGAGGTAAGGGGGTACATCAACCAGTGTTTCAAGTCCCATGGTGTTCTCCAAGCGTGTAAGGGGTAACGGCAAAAAAGACGAGGGTTTTGTGTAGGCGGTGGTCAGCTTGAGCGAGGTTTGCCAGAAAGCAAACCGCCGCCTTCCAAATCAGCCCCGCTGGCCCAGCAGGCATGTGTGCCGCTGCACAGTTTGTGTGGCAACTCGATGCGGCAAACCGGACCGGCTTCAAACTTTTTGGCGTCGATCAGGATGATTTCTGAACGCTGGGTTTTTTCGTTGGTGATGAAGCTCACCAGGTAACCGTCGTCTTCGTCCTGGGCGTTCACGCGCGGGGCAAAGGGGGCCTCGCTGGCATATTGGCCTTCGGGCAGGCGGATCTCCCAGGAGTCGCCGGTTTGCAAGTCGTGTTTCACGTAGCCATGGAACAAGAACCAGCCGGGCACTTGCACCGCGCTGTAGGCATAGCGGTAAGGCTTTGTGGCGAAGCGCTGGTTGAACATGCCGAATTCCAGAATGCGCTCGTCCAAGCGCTTTTCCGTGGTCTTGCCTGTTTTCAGGTTGAAGCGCCAGCGGTGCAGGTGGCAGCCCATTTTTTTCTGGTCCAGATACGACATCATGCGTTCGTAACCCGCTGGCGCGCCTTCGTAGTTGCGCGGCATGGGGTTGTCCTGGAAATAGCCGTCGAGCACGATTTCGTTACCCTCTTCATAGGCATTGAGCCAGTGCAACACAAAGGTGGGGGCAGCTTCAAACCAGAGGATGTCTTGTGTCTGACCGCGCCGTGGAATGATGGCGATGCGTGAGGGCGTGTCTTTGAAAAAGCGCACCACATGCTTGCCTTGGGCCAGCAACTCGGGGTCCCAGTACAGCGGAAAGTCGTTGAGGATGGCGTAGTTTTTGGTATATGCCATGTCGTGCGGCAAGCGCGGGCCAGGCAAAGGAATGGGTACGTAATGCACCAGCTTGTCGTGCTTGTCGACCACGCCATAGTGCATGTAGGGCGCATGCTTGGAGTAGTTGAAAAACAGCAACTCGCC
>JBIKHW010000332.1:0-3833 GCA_044361935.1 Limnohabitans sp.
CCGACAGCATCCGCCGTCACGCTTGATGCACGGGACCCAGGGTGCGGGGGAGCGCCCTTGAAAATCTGGCCGCGCACCTTGGGTACTTTGGCCGCCGCTTGGCTGGCCGCTGAACTGTGCGTCTGGCTGGGCACGCCCATCCCCTGGATGCTGGGCCCTTTGCTGATCACGGCGCTGGCTTCTATGGCAGGCGCGCCGACCCACAGTGCCAATTTGTTGCGCAACACCGGTCAGTGGGTGATCGGGGCCGCTTTGGGTCTGTATTTCACGCCGCAAGTCAGTGCGCTGGTGCTGGCCCAGTGGTGGGCGATTGTTCTGGCGGTGCTGTGGGCGCTGGCGCTGGGGGCCTTGTTTGGTTTGTGGTTACAGCGTCGACATGGCGCTGAGTTGGCGCACCTGCCGCCCCGGGCTTTGTTGGCCACCACGTACTTTTCGGGCTCGATCGGCGGTGCGTCAGAGATGACGCTGTTGGCCGAGCGTTACGGTGCCCGCACCGATCTGGTGGCGGCGGCGCACAGCATGCGCTTGGTGATGGTGGTGATTGCCGTCCCGTTTGGCATGCAGTGGGCGCAGCACCAATGGGGCTTGACGGTTGACGCGTCGCTGTTGCCCGGTCCGCGCTTGGCGCAATGGCCGGGTTTGATGTGGCTGGGCTTGGTGACGGCAGCCGGTGGCTGGGTCATGCTCAAGCTGGGGCGCACCAACCCGTGGTTCATGGGCTCACTGTTGACGTCGATGGCCCTGACCCTGGCGGGGTGGCAGTGGTCAGCCGTGCCCAATGCACTGTCCAACGCTGCGCAGTTGGTCATTGGCGTGAGCCTGGGCATCCGGTTTCGGCGCGAATTCGTCAAGACCGCTCCCGGCTGGCTGGCCTCGGTGGCTTGGGGCTCGTTGTGGATGATGGGCGCGTCAGTGCTTTTTGGCATGGCCTTGGCGTGGGGCACGGGCTTGCACCCGGCCACGCTGATTCTGGGCACGGCTCCCGGCGGGATCACCGAGATGGCCATCACGGCCAAAGTGTTGCAGCTGGGGGTGCCGGTGGTCACGGCATTTCAGGTGTGCCGTCTGGTGGCGGTGTTGCTGATTGTGGGGCCGCTGTTCACCTGGGTGGCACGGAAGATGGCCAAGGCGTGATGGGCGGTCAGTGCACCAACACAGGCTGTTGGGCCAGTCCGGTGTAGCCTTCAAGGGTGTCCTCGACCTCTTCTTGCGTAGGGGTGTGCTGCTGCCAGGCCTGAATCTGCTGCTGGAACATCTCAGCCCAAGAGCCATCCAGATACACCTCTTTGCCCGAGCGCTTGTCCACGATTTCAAAACCATGACGCTCCAGCTGGGGGGCGCTGCTGGTGGCCGCAGTTTCAGTCGGCGCATTGGCCAGCATGTGCATCACAGCAAAGGTTTCGGATTCGTACAACAGGTTCATGTGTTCATTCTCCCTCAAGTTGTGGCTTGCAAGTGGGTGCACATGTAACAACTTCAAGTGGGTGTGGTTTTTGGAGGCCAAGGTGCGACCTGGGGTGGGGTCATTGCACGGGCGGCAAATCGGTCAAGGCTTCCAGTCCGGTCAGTTGCAGGTCGATGTAGTTGCCGCTGATTTGTGTGATGCGGATGCGCGCGGGCAACCAGTTGTGTGAGGCCGATACCCAGAACTCGACTTGCGCATCAAACCGGTTGCGTGGCTGGCACACCCATTTGACCGCTTGCACGCTTTTGCCGTCGACTTGCAACGTCTCCAGTTTTTCCAGGGTCAACAGCCAGGGCAAAGCGTCCCGCACAGTCGCCGTCTGGATCTGCAAACGGGTGCCGGGCTGCATCCGATTTCCCGACTGGGCCATGGCGGCAGCCAGCTGCGGATACAGGCTCACCTGGTCTTGCGCCCCAGGCTGAAGGGGGGCGGTGGGGGCGTTGTTGCTGAACACAATGCGCTGGTTCGGGCGGTCAAAGTGAGCCGCTCGTTCGCTGCGCCAGCTGTCCGAAAAGCGGGTTGGTGCCAATCCGGTGGCGGTGATCTGGCCCACGCTGCGCCATTGCCTGGAGCCCAGCAAAAAGGCTTTGACCGACAAGTTCAGGGCGTAGGCGTTGGCGTTGTGTTGCCAGCGAAGCTCGCCAGAGGCTTGGTAGTGGATGCCTTTTTCCCGGCCATTGAGGCGGTAGCTCAACAAGGCCGAAGGAGGGAGCGAGGCCAAGGCCAGATCAGGCAACGCCAAGCTGGCGCTGGCGATGCGCTCGGGTGCGGCAAGCTCAGCGGTGACCTCGTTGGAGGCGATGGTCTTGTTGGGGTTTTGACCGGGCTCAGTGCCTTCAGCGATGACGTTCATCGGCGCTGGTGTGGGTGTGGGCGTATCGCTTGGGGTAGATTGGTCCTGCGCTGGCATGGGGTCTGGGTTGGCCAGTTTGGCTGCTGAGACCGGTTCTGGTTCCAAAGCCTGCTCCTGTGTGGGTGAGCTTGCAGCTTGGGAGGAATTGTCAGCTGGCGCCGTTTTTGGGGCTGCCGCAGGTTGGGTGGCATTGGGCTGGCGTATGGGTGCGGGTTTGGGTTTTTCAACCAATGCCACGCGGGTTCGTGCTGCAGGTGTGGCTTTCAAATCGCTTGCCGTTGGTGCAGCTGCTGCGAGGGCGCGAATTTGCACTGGACCGGTGCGCAGCGTCGGGGCGGGGTTCAGCTGCCAGTCCAGTGTGCCCGACAGACTCAGCAGAAAGAACAGGTGCAGCACCAGCACCACCGCTCCCCATCGCAGCAAGTGGCGTGTGCTCGGCCGCCCCGTTAGCAGGGCAGCTGGCGGCAGCTTGGGGCGGGTGGGCAGGACTGTGCTCATGGCTTCATCAGGCTTGTGGCAAGGGGCATGAGCATGAGCGTGAGCGTGAGCGTGAGCGTGAGCGTGAGCGTGAGCGTGAGGGATGCGGTGCGTGAGAATGCAAATGGCCCCTGGTCAGGCCGAGCGCCAGCCCAGGTCGGCTGACAATTGCTGGGCAAATGCCCGCAGCGCTTGGGCCGTTGGGCCTTGCCAGTCTGCGTCGAAGGTGGCTGAAGACCCCAGCGATACAACACCCAAGGCCAGATGCCCCCCCGCATCGAAGACGGGCGCACACAGACCAGAAATGCCAGGAAGCAGCACATTGACGACACGGCCAAGGCCTTGTGCACGGGTCTCGGTCATCAAGGCTTGCACCTGCGCGAGGGTGGACGGTAAATCACTGCGCCCCAATTTCCGGGCGAGGGCCAGCTCGGCATCGATCATGGGTCGAGCCTTGTCAGCCGCACCGCCATGGCCGACGAAGGCAGCAAAACATCGGCCTGTGGCCGATGACAAAAGTGGCATCACATCGCCCAGACGCAGGCTCACCGGCATGGCCAGTGGGGTTTCCTGCCAGTGCACCAGGGTCGGGCCCCGGTTGCCCCAGACGGCCAGGGCCAAGGTGTGGCCAGTGTGGTCCATCAAAGCGGGCAATCGCTCGCGCGCCAGTTTGACGGCGTCCAACCGGGACAATGTGGCCAGGCCCAGGCGCAAGGTGGCTGGGCCGAGTTCGTAGCGTGTGTTGGCGTCCTGCACCACCAAGTTCAGCCGCTGAAAGCTCACCAGGTAGCGGTGGGCCTTGGCCGCGCTCATGCCAGCCGCGCTGGCCAGATCGCGCAACATCAGCGGTCCAGACGCCTGAGCCAGCACATCCAACAGGGCAAAACCCACCTCCACCGACTGGATGCCTGCGCGCTCTTTGTCCCCGTCCGGGGTCGTGTCCAAGGTGCTTTCGTGGGCCATATGCTCTAGAATCAGGTTTCGATTAGTTAAACGAGTTTAACAATGCGTAATTCAATGCGCCATTCACACGTTGTG
>JBIKHW010000333.1:0-3812 GCA_044361935.1 Limnohabitans sp.
GAGCTTGGCCCAGCCGCTGCCCACGGCTTGGGTCATGCCGCCCATGGCTTCGACTTCTTCGATGATGGCCCAGGCCTTGTCGGCCATCTCTTGGGTCAGGCTCTCCATCATGTAAGAACCGGCCCAAGGGTCGATCACGTTGGTGATGTGGGTTTCTTCTTGGATGATGAGCTGCGTGTTGCGGGCGATGCGTGAGCTGAATTCGGTGGGCAAGGCAATCGCTTCGTCAAACGAATTGGTGTGCAGCGACTGGGTGCCGCCAAACACGGCCGCCATGGCCTCAATGGTGGTGCGCACCACGTTGTTGTAAGGGTCTTGCTCGGTGAGGGACCAGCCAGATGTTTGGCTGTGCGTGCGCAGCATCAGGCTCTTGGGGTTCTTGGCGTCAAAGCCCTTCATGATGCGGCACCACAAGAGGCGGGCCGCACGCATCTTGGCGATCTCCAAATAAAAGTTCATGCCCACCGCCCAGAAGAAGGACAGGCGACCGGCAAACTCGTCCACGTCCATGCCTTTGGCAATCGCCGTCTTCACATATTCTTTGCCGTCGGCCAAGGTGAAGGCCATCTCGAGCGCTTGGTTGGCACCGGCTTCTTGCATGTGGTAACCCGAAATCGAGATCGAGTTGAACTTGGGCATGTTCTTGGCCGTGTACTCGATGATGTCGCCGATGATCTTCATCGACGGCTCGGGCGGGTAGATGTAGGTGTTGCGCACCATGAACTCTTTCAGAATGTCGTTCTGAATCGTTCCGGAGAGTTGGTCTTGCGACACGCCCTGCTCTTCAGCCGCTACCACGTAACCGGCCAGCACCGGCAACACGGCGCCGTTCATGGTCATCGAAACCGACACCTTGTCCAAGGGAATGTCGTTGAACAAGATCTTCATGTCCTCGACCGAGTCAATCGCCACGCCGGCTTTGCCCACGTCGCCCGTCACGCGGGGGTGGTCGGAGTCGTAACCGCGATGCGTGGCCAAATCAAACGCCACAGACACGCCCTGCCCGCCTGCGGCCAGGGCCTTGCGGTAGAAGGCGTTGGATTCTTCGGCGGTGGAAAAGCCTGCGTACTGGCGGATCGTCCAGGGGCGCACGGCGTACATGGTGGCCTGCGGGCCGCGCAAGAAGGGCTCAAAGCCCGGCAGCGTGTTGGCGTAAGGCAAGTTGGCCGTGTCTTCGGCGGTGTAAAGGGGCTTGACGACGATGCCGTCGGGCGTCTTCCAGTTCAGAGCGCTCACATCGCCACCGGGGGCGGATTTGACCGCTGCTTTTTGCCAGGCTTCCAAGTTGGAGGCGTTGAATTCAAAGGATTTGGACGTCATGGCGCTGCGCTTTCAGGACAAAAATGGCTGTGACGGATTTTGGCAGCCAGTGGCTGCCTAGCCGCTTACAAGTACCGTGATTCATAATTATTGATGCAGAATATTTTAACCGGCTTACAATTCAGCATCTGAAACGCCTGAAATTCCGTCTGGCAACGCCCGAAAAGCCCCCCTGAAACCGCCCATGTCCGCCCTGTCCCTCGCCCCTCGCGCCCTGTACGAAGAAGTTGCCGAACTGTTGCGGCAGCGGATTTTTGCGCGCGAGCTGGAGCCGGGCAGCTGGATCGACGAGTTGCGCATTGCCGAGGCCCTGGGCATCAGCCGCACCCCTTTGCGCGAAGCGCTGAAAGTGCTGGCCGCCGAAGGATTGGTGACCATGAAGGTGCGCCGGGGCGCCTATGTGACCGAGGTGAGCGAAAAAGACCTGCGAGACGTGTACCACCTGCTGGCCTTGCTCGAATCGGACGCGGCCCGCGTGGTAGCGCAAAACGCCAGCGCCGAGCAAATGGCGCAAATCAGCGCTTTGCACGCGGACCTGGAACAGGCCGTGGGCAACCGCGATCGCTTTTTCGAGATCAACGAAGCCTTTCACATGCTGCTGCTGGAATTGGCCGACAACCGTTGGCGCGACCAGATGGTGGCCGACCTGCGCAAGGTGATGAAGCTCAACCGCCACAGCTCACTGTTCAAAGAAGGCCGCATTGAGCAGTCTCTGGCCGAGCACCGCGCCATCGTGCAAGCCCTGACCGAACGCCTGCCCGAGCAGGCGGCCGAGCGCATGTCGGCCCACTTCATGAACGGCCTGCAGGCCGCGCAATAAGCAATCAGCCTCGACCAGGCCTCAACAGCCTAGGTATTTGACGGAAGATCAGCCCGCCTCGCGCATTGCTTTGCCCAAACCTTCGGCACCCTTGGCCAGCAGGGTTTCGGCGGCGTTCAGGCGATCGCGCGCCTCACGGTTTTGGCTGAGCTTGGCCTTGCCCTCGATCCGCTGGATCTCCACCTGAATGCCGACCACCGCCTTGAGCATTTGGGCAATGTACTCGGGCGGCGAATCGCCCATCTTCCAGGGGCGGGGCTCAGAAGCCTCATGTTCACGCGTCAGCCGCGCCACAACGCCACGGACGAACTTTTCCTCGTCCATCACCGTCAGCCGGCCATGGACATGCACCACCTCGTAGTTCCAGGTGGGCACCTGCCGGTGGGTTTCGTGTTTACTCGGGTACCAGTTGGGCGAGATGTAACTCTCGTTGCCGCGAAAAATAACCAGCACATCCGCACCTTCTTGGCATTGTTGCCAAACAGGGTTGGCCCGTGCAACATGCGCTGTCAAAAGCCCATGCGCGCCCTGACTGGCGTCGAATTCAAAGGGGATGTGGTTGGCATCCAAACCGTCAGGCCCCAATGTGACCAGAGCACCCAGAGGGTGTTCTCGGATGATCGTGTGGAGATCTTGCGGATTTTGGATGAGGAAATGAGCGGGGATGTACATCGGATCGGCTCTGCTGGTGAAAAAGCTGAAGACACCATCTTGCCATCGAATCTGCGAGTGTATTCATTCACTTATAGAGACGGGCGTTTGATATCCAGATAAAAATCGCCCTCCAACCGAAGGCTCGTTCAAGCCACTCAGTCGGTGACCACCGCCCCCCGCGACAGCGCAGCTCGGGCCAGTTGCCAGACTTCACGCGGCGGCAAGGGCTTGAGCTTGTGGTCACTCCAGACCTGCCGCCACAAACGCCCACCGCGTTGCCCGTGGTACAGGCCCAGCATGTGCCGCGCAATGGCGTACCAAGGGCAGCCATCTTCGGCAAAGGCTCGCTCCATGTAGGCCACCATGGCCTCTTCCACCGCCTCGCGGCTGGGCACTTTGTGGGCGTCGCCATAAAACGTGGCGTCCCAACTGCCCAACAGCCAAGGGTTGTAGTACGCCTCGCGCCCGATCATCACGCCATCGGCGTGCTGCAAATGCAGGGCAATCTCTTCGTTGGTCTTGATGCCGCCGTTCACGGCGATCAGCAGCCCCGGAAAGTCTTTTTTGAGCTGGTAAGCCAGCTCGTAACGCAGCGGCGGAATTTCGCGGTTTTCCTTCGGAGAGAGGCCGTCAAGCCAAGCATTGCGGGCGTGCACGATGAACACCTTGCAACCGGCATCGCTCACGGTGCCCACAAAGTCGCGCACAAAGTCGTAGCTCTCGATGCGGTCGATGCCGATGCGGTGCTTCACCGTCACCGGCACATCCACCACATCGAGCATGGCTTTCACACCATCGGCCACGGTGCGCGGTTCGTTCATCAGGCAAGCGCCAAACGCGCCGCGCTGCACACGGTCGGAAGGGCAGCCGCAGTTGAGGTTGATCTCGTCATAACCCCACTCTTGCCCCAGCTTGGCGGCATGGGCCAGGTCAGCCGCGTCGCTGCCGCCCAGTTGCAGGGCCACGGGGTGCTCTTCGGCGTTGAAGCGCAGGTGCCGCTGCACACTGCCGTGGCGCA
>JBIKHW010000334.1:0-3810 GCA_044361935.1 Limnohabitans sp.
ACGATCCTGAAAAGAGTTTCAAGCCGGTCACCGGTTTTCTGGGCGCCTCTTTGGTCTTGGCTGTGAACGCCGCCAACGTGCCCGCCAACAACGTCTCGGAGTTTGTGGCTTGGGCCAAAACGCAGTCTGGTGGTGTCTCCTACGCCTCGTTCACCGCTGGCAATTCATCGCATTTTGCGGGCGTCATCATGAACCAGCGCACGGGCTTGAACATGGTGCACATCCCATTCAACGGCACACCACCTGCGGTACAAAACCTGCTCGGTGGTCAAGTGCATGCCGCCTTCCTGCCGCTGATGGCGGTCAAATCGCACGTGGAGTCAGGCAAGGTCAAAGTGCTGGCCATCACCAGCCCCCAACGCTCGGCCCTGTTGCCCCAAGTGGGCACCTTCAAGGAGCAAGGCCTGCCGGATCTGGAAATCTACATCTGGTCGGGCTTATCTGCCCCCGCGAATACACCCGACAACGTGGTCGAGCGATTGCAGGCTGAGTTTGCCAAGGCGCTCAGGTCACCTGGCATCATCGAAAAATGGCGTGCGATT
Organism: Limnohabitans sp.; assembly: GCA_044361935.1. Taxonomy (GTDB): domain Bacteria; phylum Pseudomonadota; class Gammaproteobacteria; order Burkholderiales; family Burkholderiaceae_C; genus Limnohabitans_A. The sequence continues at coordinate 543 of JBIKHW010000334.1, forward strand.
GACTTCGAGCCCCTGCCCTTTACCTCCGCAGAGTTTCAGACCTTCACTCGCAACGATGCCAAGCGTTGGCAAGAAGCCGTGAAGATCTCGGGATTCAAGGCCAGCGAATAACGCGCGCCCAACCTGAACAAAGCCCATGGCCGCCCAGCTCGTTTCCGAGATTCACCCCACCTTGGTGCCCAACGGGCACCCCTTGATGACGGGCCCATTTCGGCCCAACTACCAAGAGTTCAACGCGAGCGACATGCAGGTCATTGGCGAGATTCCCAAGCGATTGAACGGGGTGTATCTGCGCAACACGCAAAACCCGGTTCACCAGCCCCTGGGCACCTACCATTTGTTCGATGGCGATGGCATGCTGCACATGATGCGCTTTGAGAATGGCCGCTGCGAATACCGCAACCGCTTCATCCGCACCCAAGCCTTCCAGGAAGAACAAGCCGCTGGGCAGGCTTTGTATGCCGGGCTGATTGACAAACCCTCGCTGGCCTTGCGTACGGGCTGGGGCGCTCGCGGCGGCCTGCGTGACAGCTCGGCCACCGACGTGATCGTGCACGCCGGCATGGCTCTGACCACGTTTTACCAATGCGGTGAGCCCTACCGGCTCGATGCCCGAACGCTCGAGTTCAAAGGCGTTGACGACTGGGGCCGCCAAGTGCTGCCCGATGGCGGCATCAGCGCCCACCCCAAAGTCTGCCCGCGTACCGGCGATTTGCTGTTCTTCAACTACAGCAAACAAGCGCCTTACATGCACTACGGCGAGGTCGACCGCCACAACCAACTCGTGCACTACATCCCGGTGCCCCTGCCCGGCCCCCGTCTGCCGCACGACATGGTGTTCACCGAGCACTTTGCGATCCTCAACGATTTCCCCCTGCACTGGGACGAAGATCTGCTGCCACAGGGGAAACACAAACTCCGCTACTTTGAGCAGCAGCCCTCCCGCTTTGCCGTGGTGCCCAGGAGAGGCGCACCCCAGACCGGCATCCGCTGGTTTGAGGCCAGCCCCACGTATGTGCTGCACTGGCTCAATGCCTGGGAAGAAGGTGAGGAGATCGTGCTGCATGGCTACCACCAGAAAACCCCCATGCCCAAGGCAGGCTACGACAACTCGGGCAACACCCTGGGGCCTGAGCGTTACGGCCCCACGCTCTATGAATGGCGTCTGAACCTTCACACCGGGCAAACGTCAGAAAAACGCCTCGATGAGCGCCATCTGGAATTTGGCATGATCAACGCGTCTTACTGGGGCAAGCCCTATCGTTATGCCTTCAACATGATCGCGCACCCAGGCTCATTCCTGTTTGACGGCATCTTGCGCTACGACCACACCACAGGGCAATCGCAGACCCATCTGTTCGGCGATGGCCGTTATGGCAGTGAATCTCCCATGGCTCCCTGCCACGATGCCCAAAGCGAAGACGACGGCTATGTGGTGAGCTTTGTGACAGACATGAACACCGATCAATCGGAATGTGTGGTGCTGGATGCACAGCACATTGATGCCGGCCCGGTGGCGCGCATCATCTTGCCGCACCGCATCAGCAGCGGCACCCATGCCTGCTGGGCCGATGCGCGGGAGTTTCAAACCTAATGGTCTGAACTGTCCCAACCACATGTAAAAAAAGGCTGTCCGAAGACAGCCTTTTTCAAGTCGGTGACCGCAGCAATCACTTGCCAGGGATCTTGCCTTCCACGCCCTTGACGTAGAACATCACGCCACCCAGGAACTTGTCATCGGCGACAGCGTCTTTGGCCAGCATTTCTTTACCGGCTTGGTCCACGATCGGGCCCTTCCAGATGTGGAAGCTGCCGTCTTTCAGACCGGCCTTGATCTCGCCGATGCGCTTTTTGGTGTCTTCTGGCACGTCAGCGGCCACGTTGACCATCTCGATCGCGCCTTCTTTCACGCCCCACCAGCTAGAACCGGTGCTCCACTTGCCTTCGAGGGCTTCACCCACGGCCTTAACGTAGTAAGGACCCCAGTTGATCACGGCCGAACCCAGGTGGGCCTTGGGGCCGTAGGCGGTCATGTCAGAGTCCCAACCAAAGGCACGCTTGCCCATTTTTTCGGCGGTCTGCAGCACAGCCGACGAGTCGGTGTTTTGCATCAGCACGTCCGCGCCGCCATTGATCAGCGAGGTGGCGGCTTCTGTTTCTTTTGGTGGGTTGAACCACTCGTTCACCCAGACCACCTTGGTCTTGATCTTGGGGTTGACCGACTGGGCACCCATGGTGAAGCTGTTGATGTTGCGCACCACCTCAGGGATTGGGATGGAGGCGACCACACCCAGGGTGTTGGTCTTGGTCATCTTGCCTGCAATCACGCCAGCCATGTACGCGCCTTCGTAGGTGCGGCTGTCGTAAGTGCGCATGTTCTCAGCGGTTTTGTAGCCGGTGGCGTGCTCGAACTTCACACCCTTGTTGTCAGCCGCCACTTTGAGCATGGGCTCCATGTAGCCAAAAGTGGTGCCAAAAATCAGCTTGTTGCCTTGGGCGGCCATGTCGCGGATCACGCGCTCGGCGTCAGCGCTTTCTGGCACTTTTTCCACAAAGGTGGTGACCACTTTGTCGCCGAAAGCTTTTTCGATTTCCTTGCGGCCGTTGTCGTGCGCAAAGGTCCAGCCGCCGTCGCCCACAGGGCCGACATATGCAAACGCGATCTTCAGGGGCTCAGGCTTGGCCGCAGCGGGGGCTTCAGCCTTGGGGGCTTCTTCTTTTTTGCCACAGCCAACCAGTGCGGCGGCGGCCACAGCGGTCAGGGCCACCATCTTGACGATGGAGCGCTTGGAGAGGTCTGTCATGTCAGGTCCTTTTTGAACAGGGTTACAGGGGTTGGAAAAAAAGCAATTATGAACCGGGATAAAAGGGCTTGCCCAGCGAGGCCGGCATGTTCACGCGAATCCACGTCGGATTGCGCGAGATCAGCGCCAGCACCACGATGGTGGCGATGTAGGGCAGCGCCGTGAGCAACTGACTGGGCACTTGCACGCCCACGCCCTGCAAATGGAACTGCAGCATGGTCACACCACCAAACAGGTATGCACCCAGCAAGACCCGTGCCGGACGCCAAGTGGCAAAGGTGGTCAGGGCCAGGGCAATCCAGCCCTTGCCCGCCACCATGCCCTCGACCCACAGTGGGGTGTAGATGACGGAGATGTAAGCCCCAGCCAGGCCGCACAAAGCGCCCCCGACCACCACCGCCGCCAGACGGATGCGGCGCACCGGATAACCCAAAGCGTGGGCCGAGGCGGGCGACTCGCCCACC